>JAUVIB010000252.1 GCA_030592985.1 Calditrichaceae bacterium
ATAGGAGGGAAAGAGCCATGTCCAAGCTGTTCCATTATGATAGGCCGGTTTACGCTGCGTATCCTCATCTCCGGCATAGTTGCCCCAAAAGGGTCTGTCCGGATCATTTAACAATTTCCCATCTCTATAAACGGGTAATGGGATACTAACTGTTTTATCAGCGAGACTGCGTATGGCGCCGGGTATTAATAACTGCTCACAGGAAAGAATAATTTTTTTCTGTTTATCTTTATCTCTTAGTGCGCCAAAAGTAACAGCAAACAACTGATTGGGACGGCAAGCATCGTCAGCCTGTGCTTCAGAAGCTGGTGTATCAAATGATGCATGTAAACAATCAGATAGATATTGCTGATCATTAAGCCAGAAATAGTTTTCTATGGATATAACTACACGCTCATACAAGCTTTTCCATTCAGGTTTGTATGGAAGTATAAATCTTAAAGCCGAAGCCCAGAAAGCCTGAATTTCAATCGGATAACCTTCACGCGGCGTTCCGGCCGGATAGTTTGTATCCATCCAGGTAAAATGTGCAGGACTGAAAATCAACCCACTTTCCTCATCCATCTTTATACCGTTTGATGTTCCATCACGATAATTAATCAAAATCGATTCAAGCGCCTCCAGCAAAGTACGACTGCCGCATTGTTCGTAGAGAATTTCATCACCGCCCGAGTGTCTGATATAATCTTCCACAGCGATAAACATCCACAAGGGAGCATCGCTGGTTTCTCGATTTGAATCATCCCCGCCACGGATGACATTGGGAATTGTGCCATTCTTTTCAAACACAGCAAATTGTATGATAATATCTTTACTTTCTTTTAGAAATCCTGCGCTAATCATACCCCGAATTGCAATCAATGTATCCCGTCCCCAATCTAAAAACCAAGGGTAACCGGCAATAACGGTTTTGTAACGGTCACGCTTTACGACAAAACGTTTCATTGCCTTTTTCATTGCTGCTTCCGGGTCAGCTTCCTGTAATAAATTTACTTTCGGCCAATGAAAAGTTTCTCCCACTGCTGCATCCTCAATGGAAGGATAAACAGCAGCAACCATCTCTTTACTGTCATTGCCGCTTAAATAAAACTCAAAATAACCCGGACTAAACAGATCTGTATGATCTTCCAGATCCCGTTCATTTTCTTCTGTGAGAAATTCCATATATTGCCACTCTGGTTGTGAGATAAAACGGCTTTCAGCGATTTCAATCTTCAGCGCCCTTTCAGAGTATGGAGAAAAAATAAATCCGTTTGTATTTTCCTGAACCGAAGCGGAAAACAAATTTTCCGGGCCTGTATATGCTTTGGTTACTTCATGATTCAAGCGGTCTTCAATATCCGCTCTTAAAACCAGTTTAACAGGAATCTCTTTTTCCAATATCGAACTGTTCTCATTTTGGGAAGGGCGGTTAAAAGTAAACCGTACCGCATTTCCATGCTCAGCCATTTCAAATTTGATAGTCAATTCAATTAATTTACCCTGCCCCACAGAAACAGTAAAATTCCACTGTGCCTGATTCTCTACCCCGGATATAAATGTATCTAATGAAGACAGATTAATTTCCTGAGAATAGTCATTATGTACTAACCATGCGCGGCAGCGTGTGAACATTACCCGGCGATCAACAGGAAAATCCCGATGACAGTTTGCTGCCAGGATTGTGTCATATTTACTATGCAGTTTACCCCATGAAGCCCTAATTTGGCTCATACCTCCCAATTCATTGGACGCAATCAGATAGATATTCTTTTCTATAATCTGATTACGGGTAAAGGTGTTTTTGAAATTAACTTTTTCCCATTTTGGCAGTAGAAACAGCTCACCGCTAATACGCCGTGTACCGTTTTCAGCAAATAATATAACATTTATCCTGCGATGCTCCGGTGACGTCCCCCTGACTGATTTTTTTCTAAAAACAGCAAAGTATTTACTCTTTATGGATAAACTGATTATTAATTCTTCGGTTTTTTCACCATTCTTAATTTCCGCACGGAAGGGAACAGCGCTCTCTATTAACAATAAATCTTCCTCTGGAAGAGCAACAACTCTTTTTTCATCTCTTCCGGGTATCCAGGTTGTTAAGGATGGAATGTTTTTCCCCGATACTTTTTGCAAGAACTGTTCAGGATTATCCCTTAATAAAGATGCATATTCGCGCAAGTTAAAATCATTACTTAAAACCATTCCTCCATATTCACGGATGATCTTCAATATTTCAGCATATAATTGCTGTTTTTCCCAATACTCAGCTTCTGTTGTACTATTTCCGGATAAGACCAGTTCTATTTGATACAGATCGTCCTTGTCTGCTGATAAACAAAGAACCTGCTCTGGTTCCAGGTTCAAGCTCAACATATCATCTATTTTCTGAACTGATATCTGCCTGCCTGATAATAGGTCAATCCCGGATAAATTTTCTACAACAAAATCGTTCTCCGTCCATTGAGCCTCTACTTGTTTATTAGATTCTAAATTAATCAGCACTAAAAGTTTCTTGCTTAAATCTTCCGTTTTTCTGATAAAAACGATACTATTCGTTTGACTTTTATTAATGAATTCAATAGTGGAACGGTTATAAAAAACCGGATGAATGGATAAAAGTATTTGTAAACGACGGATATGATCAACGATATTATTATCATTACCCCAGTTTAAGGCCGAGGCTCCATGCACATTCGTTTTCTCTTCTGCCAGCCATTCTGCGCCATTAGTAATACCAAAAGAACCATTATAAGATAAAAGTGCACTAAGGGCTATACGCATCTCTGCATAAGATTTGGAAACGGCAGCGAGGCGATTATTATCGTGGGTCTCTGCATAATGAATCATCAATCCGGATTCTCTATTAATTTTATCGCAATAAGAGAAATAATTTTCGATTTGCTCACGGTTATAATTTTGAAACAGCTCTGAATAGGCCCAATTCAGCCCCTTTGAATTGAGTAGTATTTCCTGTTTATCCAGTAAACCGCCAAGGCCTTCAAGCAAAAGTACGGCATCCGGATATTCCAGTCGTATTTTAGCATTTATATATTTCCAGGCGTCATACGGCAGTTTATAGCCTGCATCGCATCGAAAACCATCAACACCAAGCCGCAGCCAGTAAAGAAATACTCCAGCCATATATTGATAAACCTCAGGCTTGTTGTAATCAAGCTGAGATAGATCGGACCAGACAATCCCCCAAGCGCCGGGACTTACAAAGGTATTATCTTTATCTTTAACGAACCAATCAGGATGCTGAGAATGCAGACATGAAGCCCAGCCGGTATGATTCACCGGGATATCCATAAAAATACGCGCATTGCGGGAATGAACGCCATCTACAAGCTCGATAAATTGCCCTAATGGTGTGGTTTTTTTATCGAATTCTGCCAGTGCAGGATCAACGGAGAAATAATCCAGAGAAGCGAATGCGCTTCCGAAACGTCCCATGCGGCCGTAAACGGTTGGCGTCGGATGAATAGGAAGCAATTGAATAATTCGACTGTTTAAGGTGTTAATAATAAAATCGAGCTGTTTAATAACCGAGCGGAAAGTCCCTGATGGTGGAATAACTGTATACCCTTTATTATCAAGCTGTGTAATAGCCTCTTTATACGCAGTATTCGATTGAGAATCATACATATTAGGACCGAATTGACGTACAAAGACGGAATACATAGTATTGGCGCTTACATTACGGGCAGGCTCAACTTTAACAACGATATTATCTTCCTCTGCCCAGATCGGTTCTTTAATGCCATCATTTATAAACCATATTTTCGAAGAGAAGATACCCGTTTCATCCAATGGTAAAGAAAGCGTAAACACTGTATCGCCTTCCTGTTGCATGGGAATATCATACCAATCACGGGCCAATACAGTCGATTTCTTCTCAATATGATCTACAATTTCCTGGTAGTGGATTTTAGCTTTGCCAATATTAGTCCGCAAAAAGGCCTTACCCTTAAGCTTTGAATCGAGTTCCAGCTTAAATTGAATAATATCGCCGGAATATAATATTTTTGCATCAGGAGATGCCGATTGTATTAATCTCAAAATCATCTCTTTTATTTAGTGTTAATTTTAGCTAATGTTATTTGAAAATCCTTATGACAAATTAGATTGTCACAATGGTAATAATTTTTTCGTTATCTTTAATAGGAATATGCATTCGTATAACTACTAAAGTCTTCAATTATTGGCTCAATATAAATCACATTTTGGAAAAAACCAATATAACGATGCTAAAAAGAATATTATTTCTTTGCTCTCGATGTTTACAAAATTATAAAAGCATTATTTTTATATTTAAAAACCAAATCCCAAGTAACAAGAACATCATTTATTAAAAAAATAAATTATTAATTCCACCATTTTCAATACGATTACATTGACATTTGCTAATCTTTATTGTAAAATACTGTTTTATTGCTTAGCAAGCAGGAAAACGATTGTTCAGATAGTAATGAAAGTTTATTACTCAATTTCCATAGGATAAAATGTTCATGAAAAAGAAAATAAGATTTGGTATTTTGGGTGCGGCGGCGATTGCTATTGAGCATGTCATTCCAGCTATGCAGAATGCTGATTATACTGAAGTAACGGCGATTGCCTCACGTAGCTTGAAGAAGGCTGAATCAGCCGCAAAACTATTAAATATCAAAAAATCATACGGTTCTTACGAGGAACTGCTAAGCGACCCGGATATTGACGCTATTTACAATCCATTACCAAATCATTTACATGTATCCTGGTCCATTAAAGCATTAAAGGCCGGCAAGCATGTACTGTGCGAAAAACCTATTGCGCTAAATGCTAAAGAAGCTCAAAAATTAGTTGATGCTGCGAAACAATATCCACATTTGAAGATTACAGAAGCATTTATGTACCGCTTTCATCCACAGTGGCATAAAGTTCGTAATATGATTGAGAAAGGGAAAATCGGCAGACTAACGACTATACAGACGATTTTTTCATATTACGATGATAATCCTGAAAGTATTGTGAATATTAGGGAGTATGGCGGCGGCGGACTACCCGATATTGGCTGTTACCCAATTTCCCTGTCACGTTTTCTTTTTAAAGAAGAACCGGAACGAATTATGGGAAGTGTTGAAAAAGACTCGCTTATGGATATCGATATTCTCACATCAGGAATTCTTGAGTTTAGAGAAGGGACTTCCACTTTTACTGCTTCAATTCGCCTGTATGATCGTCAACGTGTAAATATTTTCGGGACAAATGGTGAAATTGAGCTTGAAATCCCCTTTAATCCTTTTAATGATATACCGGCTGTTATCTATTTAAAAAAAGACGGGAAAGTCAATAAAATAGAGCTCGATATTTGCGATCAATACGGTCTGCAAGGAGACGCTTTCGCCAAAGCGATTTTAGAAGATAGAGAGGTGGACTATCCTCTCAGAGATGCTGTAAAACAGATGAAAATAATCGATGCGATTTATGAAAGCGC
>JAUVIB010000058.1 GCA_030592985.1 Calditrichaceae bacterium
CTGACATCACTGAATTTGGCGGGATTAATGAGAATCAATTTGATTTTTTGCAAAGAGAATTTTTAATTTTTAGAAACTTATTAATGCCGAGAAATAGTTATCTCTGCTATAAAAACTTTTCAAATGAAATATTTCTACTGACAAGTAACTTAATTGATGGATTTGAGGAAAATAGTGAGATCATTCCCGATGGGTTAATTACTTTAATCGACCAAAAAGAAGGTATTCTCATTGAGAATAAATTGGACGACAATTCTTCACTATTACCTTTTTATAATGATAAAGATTATACTGCCCATTCCGTATTAGGTATTAAGTCACAACTTAGCAGTTCGGAAGCTCTTTACTGGATATTTGATGCCGAAGAAAACGACTACTTCAACAAAGAAGATATTCCTTTCTATCAAACATTAAGTGAGAATTCATATCAATTTTTAATGACAGATCATCATGTGTTGAAGCTATCAAGAAAAAATGATATTTTGAAAAGTAATTTCAATTTAACAATTCGCTTGCTCGAGGCGGGTTCGATTGATGAAAAGATAAATCAGTTTGTTGAAGTAATGGTTGAAAACTTTGAAGCCTCAAAGATGACAATCAGCTTATTAAAAGATTTTAAAATAGATTCTCAGATCGCAGTAATCAGTAAGACAATCGGGTTAAATGACGGCTTTGAAGAGGGCTATGAATTTCCCGTTGATGAAGGGCTTAATGGCTGGGTGATCATGAAAAACAAAGTTTATACGCTTGATAATATTGAAAAAGGGGAGTACTTTATCCCGCGCTATTCAAGAAGTGAAAAATCAAATTTCGGTTTGTGCTCATTTTTAGCGGTACCGATACCGTATAAATCAAGGGCAATTGGATTGGTTACCCTGGAGCATAAAGAAATCAATAAATATAATGATGAAGATAAAGAGAAATTGGTTGATTTTTGCAGTGTCTTTGCAAAAGCAATCGAAAGAAATGTAATAAAAGAAATTGGAGGATAAATAATGGCTAAGAAACAAGATTTTGCCAGTAAAACATCGAAAATGGTGAAACATGGTAAATCCTGTCCTGTATGTGATGAATTTTTTACCTATGTGTTAGCATCAGAAATGATTGCTTCAAAAAAAGCAGGCGCTTATCGTTTCGTAGAAAGAAATGTACCTGTCTGCAAATGTAATGAAAAAGAGATTTACGGGTAGTTTGAATTTCAATAAAAAAGGCCTTTCATAATTATTTTGAAAGGCCTTTTTTTATGTTAAGTAATAAAAGTCAACAATGGGTTCTTTATTACTTACATTTAGAATAGCTACAGACCCATGGATACTCTGTCTGGGAAAACTTACGCTGCCGGGATTGATAAAATGTATATTGTTAAATTTAACATGTTCCGGCTTGTGTGTATGCCCCGATATCACAATATCCACATTTATTTTATTCTTAAGTAACTCAAAGGCAAAGAATTTTGGTGAACCGATAATATGTGTCAAACAAATATTGAAAAATTCGGTTTTATGGTACACTTTTGGCTGCAGTTCAGTGACCAGGGGAAACGTATCAACATTTCCGTAAACTGCTTTGACGGGAGCGATCTCTTCCAAATCGGTTAGGATTTTTGTCGCACCGATATCACCGGCATGAAATATGAGATCAACTCCTGAAAACAAAGAATATATCTTTTCGGGTAGTATTGAATGTGTATCGGAAATTATTCCAAAACGCATGGATCCTTATCTCTATTGTTAAATTAAATATTCACACAATTTATTGTTCTGCTAATGTATCTGCTATGTCGAATGTCACTAAAATAAAATACCTATTAATCAAGAAATCTTTAAATCCTTAAAATCAAGGTTCCGACTTTTTTTCATTCATTACACCTCTGTTTTTATCATTCAACAGTGTAATTATCTCCATAACTTCCATATATATTTTGGAGAAGACGGGATCTCTGTCAGGATAAAGCCGTGTAGTACTTTGTGTATTAATATTCCGCTAATAAAATATAGTATCAAATTTGTAATTAGCGTTCAAGCACTCCCTTATCATTCAAATCTGCCCGTTTGAGTAAATATGCGAAAACCAATCCAAAGGCCCCAAGAGAGGCGAACATGAGCATGCTGGCCGTGTAATTATGTGTAGTATCGCGTAGTAGTCCGTTTAGATAAGGGAATAAAGCGAGACCGATGTTTTGAATAAATGTAATGATTCCGAAAGCAGTTCCAACTTGTTCTTTTGGGACAATAAGTGGAATTGATGGCCACATGGCAGCCGGAACAAGAACAAAGGCTGCGCCAAGAGCAATCATGGCATAAGCGGGATATAGCTGTGTAAAACCGAGCATCAAATAAGCGGGAATCATTAAAAGAGAACCGACAATCATAAGGCTGGCACGTTTCCCGAATTTATCAACGAGATGACCGGCGAAAGGAGCAAAAATCATGGAAGCAAATATAATAATCGATGAAATCCCACCCGCCGTTTCAAACATATTAAGAAAATTGGAAAATATCTGTCTCATAAAACTACCTGATGCATTTATAACTCTGGGGACTTCCCATTTGTCCACAAAGAAATCAGTTGATAAGGCGGTAAAGGGGAAAATGGCTGAATAAAACAGAACACATAACATTGCGATATACCAAAATGATATCTTGAATTTTTTAATATCTTTAAAAACTATCTTTTCTTCAGCTCCCTCATCCTGAAGCTTCAGAGCTTTTTCACCCTTTTTATCCATAAAAACATAAAAAACATTTGCGGCGAGTGACACCAGACAAAACAGGGCCGCTGCAATCAAGGCATAGTGATAATCTCCAAAATGGCTGCTGATTAATTCTCCGGTATTAAAACTAAAGAGAGTGCCGAGACGGCTGACCGTAAGGGCAATACCAAAGGAAAGGGCTAATTCTTTGCCCTTAAACCAACGGGAAAGCATGGCGCTTTGAGCTACTACTAATGGTTCCGCACCGGCTCCGAAAACAAAACGCCCAACAAAAACAAGCGTTAAGTCATCAGCAAAAGCTACTAAAACAGAACCGATTAAAACCAATAATGAGAAAATCATACTTGACTTGCGTGTTCCTATTCTGTCAATCAGGATACCACCAATAAGAACTGAAATGATAGCTGCAATACTATAGATAGTGTAGAATGCACCGACCGTGCCTCTCGAAGCGCCTAATTCTTCTATCAAAGTGGGGGCAATGGCTCCAATGATATCATAAGCAAAATAACTGCCAAAAGTAAGCATGGATATAAAAAACAGAATTGTAAAACGGTATAATTTTGATGTAGGATCAATGGTAATATTCATAGTGGTTTCTTCTCATTTTGATTTCATAGTATCGATTTTTTTTCTTCCCTTAAAGGAAATGCCCTTTCCTGTTCGGCTTAGACTGGGTTAATTAATTCACGAAGTTATGTTTATAAAATTGGACTAATATGCTGATTTTTTTATAAAGATGAAAGAAAATATTAATTATAATTCAGAAATGAAGATAATCGTTATTAGCCGATTTTTTCCATATATGTTTGATATTTACGTATGAACTATGTATTATTTATTAATGATTAAAATTTTATAATATGGTGGAGGAATGGACAAATGGCTATAACAAGAAGAAAATTTGTACAAACTAATGCTGTTGCCGCTTTGGGGTTCGCAGCCAGCTCTGCAGGGTTAAATATTATTAATAGCGGGGAGCAAAAGAAAGTAGTTCGCGTAGGCGTTGTGGGTACCGGAAGTCGTGGAGGATCTTTAATAAAAGTCCTTTTATCCTTAGATAATGTGGAAATTCCGGCTCTTTGCGATATTAATAAAGAAAATTTATCTAAGGCCGTTAAAATGGTAGAGGATGCCGGCAGAAAAAAGCCGGATACTTATGGAAAAGATGAATATGACTTTAAAAATATGATGGATAGAGATGATTTGGACGCTGTAATTATTGCAACCTACTGGGAATGGCATTCACCGATGGCTGTTTATGCTATGAAAGCGGGTAAATATGCAGGAACGGAAGTCCCTGCTGCTTATACGCTTGATGAATGCTGGGATTTGGTGAATACCCATGAAGAGACCGGTGTCCCTTGTATGATGTTGGAAAACTGGAGTTTCCGCCGCGATAATCTTGCGGTATTAAAGATGATTCGTAAAGGACTTTTAGGACAAATAGTCCATTGTCATTGTGCCCATTCTCATGACTGTATCGACCATTGGTTTTTTGATAAAGAGACCGGCATGGACCGTTGGGCCTCTAAATATCTGGTAGAACATAACCGTGATCAATATCCCACACATCAAATTGGGCCGGTTATCAGTTGGTTGGATATCGGTTGCGGCGATTATTATGATTTTATCACATCGACAGCAACAGATAGCTTTGCTATTAACGATTATTTCATGGATCGTTTTGGACCTGACCACCCCAATTCTAAAAGAAAATATGCCCAGGGAGATATAGTGTCCACTGTAGTACGCACCAAAATGGGTAAATCCATTGTTATTAATTATGATATGCAGCTGCCTCGTCCTTACGATAATCGCTGGATGGTGCAAGGTACTCGCGGGATTTATAATGAACAGAGAGATTCAGTTTTTTTGAAAGATGTTAGTCCTGAATACCATAAATGGGAGCCGTTTACACCATATCAGGAAAAATATGAAAGTTCCTGGTGGCAGTCTATGAAGAATCAAGCCGGTAATTTTTCACATGGGGGAACAGATTATTTAGAACTGAAATTATTTGTGGAAGCTGTGCGCAATAAAACGCAAACACCAATTGATGTCTATGATTCCGCTATTATGAGCGTAATAGGTCCATTGTCAGAGCTATCCATTGCCCGGGGAAGTACACCGGTTAAAGTCCCGGATTTTACGAGAGGAAAATGGAAAACAAAAAAGCCTTCGTTTGCAATTTGAGTTTGGAGGAAAGGGCAATTGAAATTCTCAACTTTGTTTGTATTTATTGGTAAGGATGTAAAATCTCAATGTGAAAAACACGGCGGCAACGCTTAAACCGGTAAGAAAACCGATCCAGATACCGATTACATCCATATTATAGATAAAAGCTAAAATATAGCTTAAGGGTAGCGCTATGACCCAGTAAGCCACAAAAGAGATTATCATTGGTATTTTTACATCTTTAAGGCTTCTGAGAATTCCCAATCCCACAGCTTGAAGCCCGTCTGAAATTTGAAAGAGTGCACCAATAATTATTAGTGATGAAGCAATAGAGATAACTTGCGGTTCATTGATGTAAAACAGTGGTAATTCTTTTCTGAAAATCAGGAAAATAATACCGAACAGCGACATAATAAAAACAGCTATTTTCTGAGCTAATACACCGGCGTCTTTCATCCCTTTATAATCTTTCCTGCCGAAAGCATTACCTACGCGTATAGTACCGGCCGCTGAAATTCCAAGTATGATCATAAAAGATATAGAAGCCAGGTTCAGTGCAATTTGATGGGCAGCCAACTGATTACTGCCCAGCCAACCAATCATAATAGCGGATAAAGAAAAAGCGCCCATCTCAAAAAAATGTTGAAAAGCGGAGGGAATTCCAATATGTAGCAACTCTTTAATTACTTTTGTATCGATAAAGTCGATATTAAATTTCGGTTTATAGATTTTAAACCGGGATGCCTTGTTAAAATATATTATAATTGCTATTGCCATAAACAAGCGGACAATAAAAGATGAATATCCCGCACCGTCCAATCCCAATTTCGGGAAGCCGAGATTGCCGTAAATCATTACCCAGTTACCGAAAATATTTACAACATTTGCAATCAAACTGATATACATGGGCGGATGAGTAAATGATAACCCTTCAATAAATTGGCGATAAACCTGGAAAGCCATAAAGGGTAAAATCGAAAAGCTGAGTATCTTTGCATAGGAACTGGCCTGAACGGCTACTCCCGGCGCTTGATTAAGATAGTCGACCCAATCAGCCAGTACATAAGTCAAGGCGAATAATGCAATGGCAACAACAACATTAATAAAAATTGAGTTGCTTAGTATTACTTTTCCCTGATTTAGGTTTTTTGCTCCCGAGGCAATTGCCGTAAGAGGGGTAATCGCAAGCGTTATTCCAATTCCCAGAATCAAAATCAGAAAAAATAGACCGTTAACGAGTGAGGATGCGGCGAGAGATACAGAGCTCACATGTCCCACCATGATACTATCTGTAACGCCCAGCATGATATGGCCAATCTGACCAATTGAAACAGGAATCGCTAGTTTTAGGGTTTCAATAATAGATTTTTTAGTTGCTTGGTTCATCATAAGGCTTATAATAATTGGGAATTTGTATTTGCCAAAAATTTCAGGACGCTCTTACAGAGCTAATTTTGTTGTTATTTGATCTTTTCTACAAACAGATTGCCCCGATGGGGCTTCTTGAATTGTACAGTTTATTTTCTAAAATCAGCTTGGCCTATTGTACGGGTTATATTGTTCGAGTTGAATAGACTGTATAAATGTATAATATTTCATATTGTATTGCTCCGTAGGTGCAAAATATTTGTAGAACCGCAGGTTTGTAATGTCGTATAGCTCCATTGGAGCGTGCTGTTTGTAGCCCCAACGGGGCAATGTTAATCTATCCATTCAAAGAAGTTAAGTTATTCCTTCGCATGATGGCCATGCTCCAAGGGGTTAGTAAAACTACTATTTTATAGAAATACTGCTATCCCGTGCACAGCGAAAACCCAGAAATTCATAGCTTGCTTTTTGGGGATACCAGGTTCTGAAAGTAGCCCGTAAATATCGGAAACCTCTGTTCCACGAAGCGCCACGCATTATCTTGTAACGGCCTTTTGCAGGTCCTTTAGGATCTATGTTCGGACTAGCCTTATAATATTTACTGCTATACCAGTCGGAGCACCATTCAAGAACATTCCCTTCCATATCATGAAGGCCGAATATATTGGCCGGATAACTTTCAACCGGAGCCGTGTATACATAACCATCGTAATATTTTTCAACAACAGGGAATTGTGCTTTAATTTGGTGAAAAGATTCATCAGCAATATTACCATAGTTTTTACCACGGTGACTGGAGTTTCCATGTGTGTAATAGAAACTACGATTATTTCCTCTTGCTGCATATTCCCATTCCGCTTCTGTGGGTAATCTTTTCCCAGACCATTTTGCATAGGCCTGTGCATCATACCAGGTTATATTAATGATCGGATGATTGTCATTATTCCACTTCGGCTGATTCGGCATTTTTCGTCGGGTAGCTATGCAAAATTGATGATATTTTCCAACTGTCACCTCATGCTTATCCATGTAAAATCCACTAATTTTTACAGAATGGATAGGGTATTCATTTTTCTTTTTATTACTACCCATCTTAAAGGTACCTCCGGGAATGAATATCATTCCCTCTATTTTGGGAGGTCCCTGTTGTGATACGATTTTTTCATCTGATAAAAAGGCGTTTTTCAAGGAACAAGAGGAAATAAAAAATAGAATAAATAAAAGAAATAGGAGCTTTTTTTTCATATAATTTTAGTCTTTGTTTTAAATATAATTACAGCTATGAAGTTTAAATCCAGAATAATAAAAAAGCAAATCAAATATGGAGGTTCCTATAAAAAAAACCTTTTATTTTAAGAATAATATTAATGTTCTTATCCGGGGAAAGAGTGCGATAAATATTTGTTGAAGATTTGAAAAATGACTATATTGTTAGTCTTGATAGATAATGTAAAGTTAGATTTTATGAACAGACAGTTAAAAATACGGCAACCGGCAGTGGCAGGCTTGTTTTATCCCGAAGATAGAACCGAGCTTGAGAAGGAAGTTGCTCTATATCTTGAGAATTCACCAACCGCCGATTCATATAGTAAAATATTTGGATTGGTAGCTCCGCATGCCGGCTATATCTATTCCGGTGGAGTTGCGGGACGTGTATATAGTCAACTGATTGGTCAAAACTTTGATACGGTTGTTGTTATTTCTCCAAGTCATACGGCTTATTTTAACAAAATATCGGTTTATAACGGGGATGCTTACCGTACTCCTCTTGGCGATGTCTCCGTTGATCAGGAATTAGTAATGGAAATCAGTAAGTGTAATCCGAAGATTGAATTATCTGACCTGGGACATGACTCTGAAGAGCATGCATTGGAGGTTCAGCTTCCCTTTTTACAGCATATTCTGCAAAGTTTTCAATTAGTCCCCATTGTAATGGGTGACCAGAGCTTATTAAATATGGAGATTTTAAGCAATGCATTGGCGCATACTTTGAAAAATAAAAAATCTCTTATTGTTGCCAGCAGTGATCTTTCTCATTTTCATGATTATGACAAAGCCGTTGAGATTGACCAAAAGGTTGTGGGAGCAATAAATATTTTTAATGAAGAGAAACTGTATAATGAGTTGCGGAATGAAAAATGTGAAATGTGTGGGGGCGGGCCGGTTATTACTACCATGAAAGCGTGTAAAAAATTAGGTGCAACAAATTCAAAAGTACTAATGTATCGAAATTCAGGCGATGTTTCCGGTGATAAGTCACGGGTTGTCGGTTATTTATCGGCCTTGTTTTATAAATAAGTATAAAGAAAAATGGTTAAGTGGAGGTAAGAATGAAAAAATCGTGGATTATTATAGGAGTTGTGGTTCTATTAATTGTACTTTTTTATTCTATGTTTAAGGGATATTATAATGACTTTGTAACATTAGAGGAAAATGTTAGTCAGAAATGGTCTCAGGTTGAAAACGTTTATCAAAGAAGAGCTGATCTTATTCCCAATCTCGTAGAAGTTGTCAAAGGATATGCGTCTCATGAAAGGGAAACATTGGAAGCGGTTGTTCAGGCTCGCTCGAAAGTAGGCGGCCAAATAAATATAGGTAAAGATGTGCTGAATGATCCTCAGGCCTTTTCCAAGTTTCAACAGGCTCAGGGTGCGTTATCTTCGGCTTTGCAGCGTTTAATGGTTGTGGTGGAGAAATATCCGGATTTAAAAGCGGATGGACGCTTTGCCGATTTACAATCACAATTGGAAGGAACTGAAAATAGAATTAGTGTGGAAAGAGGACGATTTAATCAAGCGGTACAGGCTTATAATACAACGATCAGAAGATTCCCGGCTAATATTATGGCCGGTATTTTTGGTTTCCAGAAAAAAGTCTATTTTCAATCTGATGCGGGTACAGAGAAAGCGCCACAAGTTAAATTTTAATAGTGGTAATAATTATTTAGCGATAGATTGGTAGGGTTTATATGAAGTATAATACAATATTGATACTAAGCAGTTTTCTGCTTTTCTCTTTCTTAACCGGCGGTGATATTCCGGAAAGGCCTGATTCATGGGTAAATGATTATGCCCAAGTATTAAATGATGCGCAAAAAAGCGAGTTAACAAATATGCTTTCCGCTCTGGAAACACGTTCTTCGAATCAGATATTTATTGCTATTTTTCCACAAATTCCGGAAAATAACTATCTGGAAGATTATGTGTTAAAATTGTATGAAAAATGGCGTCCGGGACTGAAAGAAAAAGACAATGGTATCTTAATTGCGGTTTTTATTAAGGATAGAAAGATGCGAATTGAGGTTGGATATGGACTTGAGGATGTTATAACCGACGCCCAATCATCAACGTTGATTCGTAATTACATGGCTCCTGAATTTAAAAAGGGGAACTATTATCAGGGTTTGAAAAATACTTTAACGGTGTTGATTCCTGCAGTAGAAGGAAAGTATAAAATTCCTATAAAAAAGAAATCAAAGAAAAATGATGGTTTCTCTTTTGGCGATTTGATAACTCTAATAATTCTTATTATGATAGGCATCAGAATTTTCGGAGGTGGTGGCTCAGCAGGATACGGAAGCAGGCGCAGAGGCGGTATTTGGATGATTCCCTTTTTCTTAGGCAGCGGTGGAGGTTCCGGTGGAGGAGGCAGCAGTTTTGGAGGTGGTGGATTCAGCGGTGGCTTTGGCGGAATGTCCGGTGGGGGCGGCGCCAGTGGAGGATGGTAATCCTTGGTTGATAAAAGGGATGTTGTTGAGAAATAATAAAACATCATAAAATTATAGTTACAAATTATGAAAATAATTAGTTCCATTTTAAAGAAAATTGGTATTCTGAAAGATTATAAGAATCTATTTATCTTTCATGAAAATTTATGGAAAGAAAAAATACCAATTAGATTACACAAAGGTTTGATAGAAATAAACCCACACACTTTTTTGCTTCATGAAAATAAAATAATAGCGTTATTTTTTGCTTTTACCCCAAATGACAATATTGACTTTACAGAATTATTTAAAAAAATCTGGAACTTAGGTGGAAGTCCAATAATTTTTATAATTACCGAGGATGTTGTAGATATATATAATGGATTTTCATTTGATACAAAAAAATCGTTATTTAATAGGCTTAAAATAGGAAATGTAAATGTAACGATAGATAACTTAAATGACAATTTATCTATTTGGGATATTATTAGCGGCAAAACTTTTGAAAATATTAAAGCGGCAAAAGCACAAGTCGACGAAAAATTATTACAAAATCTTGAAAGCACAAAGAAAATCTTAGAAAAAAATAAATTAGATAATACCTATGCACAAAATATAATTGGAAGGTTGCTGTTTTCGAGATATTTACTAGATAGAGGAGTAAAAATAGAATCAAAGTATTTTAAAGATAGACAAAGTC
Organism: Calditrichaceae bacterium; assembly: GCA_030592985.1. GTDB lineage: Bacteria > Calditrichota > Calditrichia > Calditrichales > Calditrichaceae > JAUVIB01. Next base: position 10,666 of record JAUVIB010000058.1, read on the forward strand.
TCTTAACATTAATTAAAAATAAAAAACTGCTATATGAATACTTTGATTATTTAAAGAAAACTTTCAATGGGGACTTATTCCCTGTAGACGAAAATGAAATATCTAACGTAACAGATAAACACCTTGACATTTTGTATGAACTTTTTTCAGGAAGTGATATAGAAGGTGATGTGATACAAAAGTCTCTCTTTGAATTGTATGATTTTAATATTATTCCAATTGAATTAATATCCGAAGTTTATGAAAGATTTATAGGGAAGAAAAAACAGAAGAAGAATGCCGCTTATTATACACCATCTTTTTTGGTTGATTATATTTTAGAAAAAACCGTAAAACCTCATTTGAATGATAACAACGCATGCAAAGTATTTGATCCTTCATGTGGTTCAGGTATTTTTCTTGTTGAATCATTAAGAGCCATAATTGAGAAAAATCTTGATAAAAAAGGTGAAATCCAAAAAGAAACATTAACGAATCTTCTTACAGATAATATTTTTGGTGTTGATATTGATGAAAATGCTATTAATTTAACAGTCTTTTCTTTATGTTTAACATTGCTCGATTACATTGAACCAAAGGATATTACTACATTTAAATTACCAAATCTTTTAGAAAGAAACCTTTTTAAAGTTGATTTTTTTAATACCGAGCATCCATTCAATCAAAAAATAAAAAATTTAGATTTTATATTAGGTAATCCACCGTGGGGAAGCGATAAAGAAAAAGATAATCTTCATATTCAATATTTTAACAAAAATAATATTCCAGTAAGTGATAAACAAATCGCTCAAACTTTTGTTGCAAGAACAAAAGATTTCTCGAAAGAAAAAACTAAATGCGCACTGGTATTACCAAGTAAACCTATTTTATACAATCATAATGCAGAAGATTTTAGACAATATTTTTTAAATAATTTTTATATTAAAGAGATTCTTGAACTTTCACCTGTGAGAAATCATATATTCTCAGGCGCCGTTGCACCAACCTCAATTGTTTTTTTCAATTATTCAAATGATGATACGACTGAAAATAATGTTGTAATACATACATCTGTTAAACCAAATATCTTTTTACGATACTTAAAATTAATTGTAATAGAAAAAAATGATATAAAACAAATAAAGCAGTATTACTTCAAAAAATATGATTATCTTTGGAAAATTATGCTTTATGGTAATGTGTTAGATTTTTATTTAATAAAACGATTAAAAGAAAATTATAAAAGTCTTAATCGGGTTATTGAAGAAAATGATCTTAGTTTTGGGCAGGGTTTTATCAAAGGAAAAAATGGGGCTTACTCACCCAAGAAATTATTTGGAAAAATATATTTAGATACAAAATTAAAAGCATTATCAAATTTTTTTATTTGTGAAAACATATTAAAAGTCTATAAAGATAAAACAAAGTTGTATCGACAAGGGAAGTATGAAGGGGAAATATTTCAACCACCATATATTTTATTGAAAAAAGGATTTTCAAAGCAAAATTTTTCTTTAGTTTCTGCTTATACTGAAAATGAATATGTGTTTACTGATTCTATTACCGCAATAAGAGGGGTATTAAATGACAAATCACTTTTAAAAAATATAACTGGTTGTTTAAATTCATCAATGTTTAGTTACCATTTCTTATTACAAGGTTCTTCTGCCGGAGTTGAAAGAGAACAAGGTCACAATAAAGAAGATAGATTTACTCTACCTATTGCAATAAATAATATAATTAGCAGCAATGTTGATATTATCCAAAAACTCTATAAGCAATTTTATTCTGAAGTAATACACAATCATAGATTAAAAGCACAAATTGAATCTGAAGAGGAAAAGTTAAATGAAATAATATTAGATTCTTTTGAATTTTCAAATATGGAA
>JAUVIB010000407.1 GCA_030592985.1 Calditrichaceae bacterium
ATTAGCAATTTTAAATTCAACAGGCCGAAACTTTAAGAATGCACTTAACATATTTTTATAAGACATTTTAGCAGAGTCTTTTTTATCTTCGATATAATTATTCACATAGTCTGTAAAAGAAATTTCCATCGCACGTTCCTTCTCTTTTATTCTTTGGTATTCTAAGGGAGACATAATTTCTTTTACATTAAAATCTTCTTCTTCTTTATCACGAAAATTTTGCATTAATTGCAAAGTTTTTACATCCTTATATTTGTCCTTACCAAGTATCCATAATCTACTGGGAGGTGATTTATAAAATGCCTTTGGCTCTTTTGTCTTTTTGTCAATTATTTGCATGTGTATATTAAGCGCCCATGATTCATTTACAGGATTATAGCGAGCTCGAATTTTCCAGCGTTTTCCTTTATTAATTTCTATTAGTTTTTTGGGGTTTATGATGGCTGGAGCTCTCATTTTTTTTCCTTATATTAAATAGCACAATTATTTTCATATGTTTTTGTATATGTTTTATGATAAAATATATTAAATTATGCTAAAATATACAAATATAAATTTTTGCTAAAGTATCAATAATACATGGATATACTTATGTATTTAAAGGAATTACGGGGAAATTGAAGTGGTGAATAAATATATATGTAAAATATTGATATTATTTTAATGTAAAATGATCCAAATGCAGGTTTATTTTATTTGATTATTGTTTTTGCTTCCATGTTTTATAAGGGTTCTTCACCAAAAAAGAATTATAATACTTTATATTTCCCGTAATCTCATCTCCAAGCCACTCTGGTTTTTCAAAGGTTTCATTCTCAGATATTAATTCAATTTCTGCGATGGTTAAACCTTCGTTTTCTTCAAGAAATACATCAACCTCAAAAGTGTGTGCCCCTGCATCAACCAAATAACGCGTTTTTTTAATGATTCCGGGTTCGCAAATTTTAAGTAAATTTTCAGCATCTTTTATATGAAGTTCAATTTCAAACTCAAAGCGGCTGGTACCACTTTGATTGCCGGCTCCTTTTACGGTGAGAAACCCTTTTTCTGCAATAATTCGTATACGAACTGTTCTTTCAGGAATCGATGAAAGATAACCTTGAATAATTCCAGCTGTTTTTTTTACAAATGGTTTAAAGTCACCCTTTACTAAAAATTTTCTTTCAATTTCCAAAGCCATAATTATATCAAAATTATTTTATATTTTACGGTCTTAGTTAAAAAGTACAATATTCTTTAAGGATTGGGATAAAGGTACAAAATTTACAATCATAATAAAAGGTGATTTTTCCAAAATAATTATTTGCCATCCAATTGTTCGTTTTTTCCGGAGATATGAGACATAAATAAACGGAACTTCAAATAAGCCTAACTGGACGCTTGTTGATACACACATATTTATGCAGGTAATAACTTTATAAATGAAAAGAAAATCAGAAAAAGATTGCCCTTGATATAAAATATTAATATTTTATGTATAGTTTAAAATGACATTATAAAGGAGCGGCTATTCCCGGCTGATTTTAAAGATAAATTGGATTAAAGTATAAAATATCAATGTTTATATTATTGGAGGTGTTATGCTGAAAACTATTTACGAATTTAAAAAAATGTTTTTCTTTCATGTAACGGTTTTTATTTTAATATTTATGCAGTTTCAATTATTTGCTGCTGAGAAGAGGGCGATTACTTTTGATGACTTTTTCAGCATGAAACGTCTTGGAAGTTTTGTAGTGAGTCCCGACGGTAAATGGGCGGCGTACGATTTGACGGTTCCGAATATTGAAGAGAATAATTTTAAAACCGATATCTGGCTATTGAATTTAAAAACTAAAAAAAGTACTCAGTTTACGAATTGTAAAAAGTCCAGTTCTCAGCCTGTTTGGGCGCCGGACGGTAAACAAATCTTTTTTAATCGCGATGAACAGATATGGAATAAATCACCGGATTGGGAAAAAGCTGTTCAGGTATTTGATTTTGTGAGCGGGGCCAGTGGTATCGTTGTGAGTAATGACGGTAAAAAAATGCTCTTTGTATCGGATGTTTACCCTGATTGTGAAACGGTTGATTGCTTAAAAAAGAAGATAAAGGAACACAAAGAGAGTAAGGTAAAAGCGCGTGTTATTGATCATCTTCTATTTCGCCATTGGAATCGTTGGCTTGAGGGTAAAAGAAGTCATGTTTTTATGGCTGATATAAATGGAGAGAATTTAAATGATATTACCCCCGGCGATTATGATTCTCCTCCGTTAGACCTTGGTAGCAGTCATGACTATACCTTTTCACCGGATGGAGACGAGGTGTCCTTTGTGCGCAATGTGGATCAGATGACAGCGGCCAGTACCAATAATGATATATTTATTCTGTCCTTCAAAAAGGGGAATGTAAAAACACTGACCGGAAATAAGGGAAATGATAATAACCCCAATTATTCTCCTGATGGGAAATATATAGCTTTTGCTTCCATGGAACGTCCCGGATTTGAGGCGGATAAACAACGTCTGATGCTTTATGATCGCGAAAAGGGCACTTTTAGCGATTTAACGAAAGGATTTGACCTGTCTGTTTCTTCTATCCTTTGGCATCCTTCTTCAAAAGAGATCTATTTTAAAGCGGCTGAAAAAGGTATGATAAATATTTATAAAGCCATTGTAAAAAATGGTAAAATTACTCCGGTTTTAAAAGGGTACTATATAGGTGGAATGGCTTTTACTTCACCTAACGAGCTGCTGCTGAAAATTCAGTTTGCCAACCAATCCAATGAACTGTTTAGTTATAAAATCGGTAGTAAAAAACCTAAACAAATTACAAAAATTAATCAGGATTTATCGGCTCGATTGGATATGGCAAAATTAGAATCTTTTTGGTTTGATGGCGCTAATGGCGATCCGATTGAGGGATTTATTATTAAACCTCCGTTTTTTGATCCCCAAAAAAAATATCCGGCTATTCAATTAATCCACGGAGGTCCGCAAGGAGCCTGGGGAGATGATTTCCATTATCGCTGGAATTACCAGATGTTTGCCTCGCCGGGTTATGTGGTTTATGCCATTAATTTTCATGGCAGCAGGGGATACGGACAGGATTTTACTGATGCTGTTTCTCATGATTGGGGCGGCGCGCCGTATGAAGATTTGGTTTTAGGTACAAAATATGTATTGAATAAATATTCCTTCATTGACGGTAATCATCTTGGGGCGGCCGGTGCTTCTTATGGCGGTTTCATGGTTAATTGGATTGCGGGACATGATAATCCTTTTAAATGCCTTGTTTCGCATGATGGTGTTTATGAGCAGGTAAGTATGTATGGGGCAACAGAAGAATTATGGTTTCCCGAATGGGAATTTAACGGCCTTCCCTGGGCGGAAGGATCGCTCTATCAAAAATGGTCGCCTTCGAATCTGGCTCAAAATTTTAAGACGCCCATGCTGGTAATTCACGGAGAGAAGGATTTTCGGGTCCCTTATACACAGGGATTACAGCTGTTTACAGCATTACAGCGGCAGGGTGTGGATTCAAAATTACTCTTTTTTCCCGATGAAGATCATTTTGTCCGCAAACCGCAAAATGCTCGTTTATGGTGGAAAACAGTCCATGAATGGTTTGCCAAATATTTAAAATAAGATACGGTCG
>JAUVIB010000214.1 GCA_030592985.1 Calditrichaceae bacterium
TACCGACCGGCAACTATAAAAACCTTTTCGGCAGTGGTTCATTTGATTACGGATTCAATTTTATGATTACAAATATCTGGAAACAACATATTTTGACGAACAATTTAAGTGTCGTATTTCCTGGCCACTGGAAACTATTCCCTGAAATCAAAATCCGGAATACTATTTCTTGGATAATAAATTTTGAGTATTATGTGAACTCATTCTGGTCGGTTATTTTTCAACATCGTATACATACCAGTCCATTACCCGCTAAAGAATTTCCATCAGCGGCAAAACCTGCCTTCGAATGGAGCAGCGGTGCAAAGATCGACATCCTGAATAATATTCAAATGTCTCTGGGAATCACACAGAATTATATCAACCACGAAAATGTCCCTGACTTCGGCTTTCATGTAGGTATAAAAAAAGGCTTTTAAACATTGGTTTTCACAGCAATAAAAACCTCAATAAATTATTGTATTTTGCTTTTTCTCATACGTAATGAAATAATAATGTGATATGGATAAGGAGGTAGTTGAACTTGTATTTTCGGATAGAAATTTATTGGAACTTTTTTTCTAAAAATATTTTTAACTGAGCCAATGCTTTACCACGATGGCTTATTCTGTTCTTTTCTTCCATGGAAAGTTCAGCATAGGTCTTACCTGATTCAGGAAGATAAAAGATCGGATCATATCCAAATCCCTGATCACCTCTAAAATCGTTGGTAATTTCGCCATTGGTAATTCCGGTAAAATAATGTGCCCCATTTTTATCAAGATAACAAATGGTACTTACAAACTCTGCAGACCTTTGGTTTTGTGTAACATCTTTCATCTTTTCCAAAAGTAGTGTATTATTATCCAAATAGGAAACATCGTCACCGGCAAAACGAGCAGAATATACACCAGGCTCACCATTTAAGGCATCCACGCGCAACCCTGAATCATCTGCAAAAACCGGAATATTCACCAATTCATAATATGCTTTTGCTTTAATATATGCATTATCTTTAAAAGTATGACCATTTTCTTCTATTTCGGGTATATTCTTATAATCATTTAGTGTCTTAATTTCAATTTTTTCAAGATTGAGAAAATCGATAATCTCAAGGATTTTGTGCTGATTCTGTGTGCCTGCTAAAACAGTATATTTTTTATTTGTCATCAATAATAATCCTTATCTGCCAACCAATAATTTAAAAGAGCCAAAACCAATATCCGTATTAATATCAAGATAATTGGAATTTTCGTGATAATTATAAGATTTGTAGTAATCCCCTTTTTTAACCGCATTCTCTACTCTTATGGAACTAAAAATTGAATCATTTATTTTCAACAAAAAGGGTGTCTCTTCATTAAGCTCAATACTTGCAGCAGCGGCGCCGATGCTAAAATCAATTTCAGCATTCCGCCTAATTTTTTTCCCCATTTCAAAATTATATTTACCCACGCCCCCTTCGAATACAAATTTTTTAAAATTTGCGTTCAATAAATTTGAACCGTAGATACTACTTACACCCGCTTTAATGGAAAGAGTTCCCATTTTAACAGGGTTTTCTTCCGAAAAATCAATTTTTATATCAGATACGCCACACTCTATTTTCATGCCGGTTAAACGCATGCTGCCAAAGTCGAAATTACTTTTTGCAGCTCCCATCTCGATTTGCATTTTTATCAATACTTTCTTTGATATCCTTATATTCCACTTATTTTTTTTCAGATCATCAAAAGATGTAATATCAACATTTAGTTCTTCATCATCTTTTGCATTATCTTTTGATGAAGTTATGTCAAGAAAGCCCTTATCTCCCTGTATATAATAATTGATTTCCGGCTCATCTTCCGCTTCAACAAAATACATGAGTGCATCCAGCAAAGTATCTCCACCAGCCGGAAAAATATTAATGGAACCGGCGCCAAATATAATCTTAATATCAATCTTACTCTCATTCTTCAGCATAATAGTTCTTTTCATCCGGCTTGCATTATCACTGGCCAGCACGGATGGAATTAACCATTTAAAAACTCCGGTGCAAAATATTACGAGAATTATGATAATTTTATTTTTCAAGTTATAATATCCTTTAAAGACTTTTTTAGCATCTCCCGTGCGCGGAATATTCGTGCTTTTACCGTACCAAGCGGTAAATTCAACTCTTCTGCAATCTCATCGTAACTTTTTTCTTCCTGATGTCTGAGTATAATCGCTACTCTATATTTTTCCGGTAGTAGATTTATAGCATCACTTATTTTTTTACTTTTTTCACTTGCTATTATTACACGTTCAGCATCGGGTTGAGGATCGGCATATTCCTGCTGAACCTCATCTTCTTTATACTTGATGGTACGATCCATCGAATAGGTCTTAAGTTTACGCTTTCTGAAAAAATCGATACAATTATTAGTGGCAATTTTAAATAGCCAGGTTGAGAATGCATATTCTTCGTTAAAAGAGTTAATAGAGTGATATGCTTTAATAAATGCTTCCTGTGTAAGATCTTCTGCTTCCTGCTTATTATTGACCATCTTAAAAATAATACCAAAGACAGCATTTTTATAAAGCAAGACCAATTGATCATAGGCCTTTTGATCACCACTCTTTGCACGTTTTACTAAATCGCCATCAATTCTTTTTTTCAATCTATATCCAATTTTACGAATTATGAATTAAAAAGTTACAATTTACTAAATCCCGACAACTTTACATAAATATTATTCTAATCGAACATATCACTGCTTCATCGTACACACTAGCTGCTATCCGGCTTGCCCCCTACTGAGTCGGGCCGTGCCATAGGCGGGTAAAGCGCAGCATGGCAGCTCGGACGGGTCGGAAGCACTGTTGCTGAGCTTGTCGAAGCATTCCCACTCCCACCTGAGTTAGCGCACCTACACCAATGTGATTAGGAAGAAGAGATAAATACTAAGACTTTCCCAAAAAACACTGTCAAATCATTTCCTCATCATCCTTGGTAAATTAATAAGCACCCAGCCAAAACCTTTTAATCGGGAACTTAACTTTTTATTAAGAAGAAAGTCAAGCAATCCCCGTATTCCCTTAAACAATTTTTCATCATAAGGATGCCACCAAAGATTTTTTTTAATAAGCGATAAGCGGTCTTTGACTATTATTTGAACCTGTGTCATTTCATTAAAGCCGAATTCTCCGTGTGTCCTTCCTATTCCGGATTCCTTCATACCGCCCCATGATGTCCCCGGCAATCCATGACTCATCAAATGATCATTAATGGTAACGACTCCTGCCTGAATACGCTGTGCTAATTTCCCGGCTTTTCGGCTATTCTTAGACCATACAGATCCGGTCAACCCTAATGTTGAATCATTAGATAAAGAAATGGCTTCTTCCATATCCTTTACTTTCATCACTCCCACCACGGGTCCAAATGTCTCTTCTTTCATCACAATCATAGAATGATCCACATTAGCCAGCACAGTAGCCGGTAGAAAATTATGCAAATTAGTATCCAGCGGCACTTCGGATTGAGCATAAATTCTTGCTCCGTGATCCAAGGCATCTTTAATATGTGATTTTACTGTATTTATTTGAGATTCGGTTGTCATACAACCCATACCGGTACTACAGCCTTCATCATACCCGACACGCAAGGTTTCAATTTTCTTTTTTAGGTTTTCCATAAACGAGTCATAAATCTTCTCATGCACATAAATTCTTTCAACACCTCCGCACGACTGTCCCGCATTGGAAAAACCGGCCCATAATGCCCCGGAGGCAGCTCGATACGGATCAGCATCTTCACATACCAGCATGGCGTCATTACCGCCAAGCTCTAAATTTATCGGTGTAAGTGTCTCAGATGCTTTAGCCATTAATTTTTTTCCCACCGGTACAGAGCCGGTGAAAAAAAGTTTATTAATTCCATTTTCCAAAAAAGCATTGCCCCCTATTCTACCGGGTATATTGATATATTGAAAAACACCCTCAGGCAACTCTGCGGCTTCAACAACTCCCTTTAGCTCCATTCCCACTAATTGGGTTTCACTTGCCACTTTTAAAATTACACAATTTCCGGAGAGCAATCCCATAATCACTTCAGAAAAAGCAATCGTAAACGGATAGTTCCAGGGTGAAATAATGCCAATCACACCAAAGGGAACACGCCTCGCTATACTCTTTTTCATTAAATTAAAAATACTGCCGGATGGAAGTTTGCGGTCTTTTAAATAGCCTTTTGACTTTTTAATATAAAAATCAGCAGCCATGGCAGAGGGCAGTATCTCTGTCGTTAAGGCGTCAAATCGTAATTTACCATTGTCCTTAGTGATTGAATCAACCAATTCATCAGCATTTTCGACAATATAATCTTTTATTTTTTTTATATAGGGAATCCGATCCTTTACACGTAGAGAGGCCCAATCGTAATGCGCATTTTTTGCACACTCGATCATCTCTTTTAAATCTTCCACTGTTTGTAGCGGAACCGTTGCCAGGATTTCTTTCGTTGCGGGATTAATACAATCCAATTTTTCAGTCATCATTTCCTACCGTTTGTAGAATCAATTAGTATATGAACATACAAAGAATTTGATTTTAACTCAAGCAAGATTTATGCGGTTCTGTTTTTTATAAACGTATTTTTCGATTTTCTATGATAATTTTTTAAAATTCCCGGATTTTACTAAATTGCAGATAGGTATTTATCATACTCATCTATTTAAAATTGAGTGATAATCAATGAAAACACTCTCAGACCTTCCCCTAAGCTGGGAACGTATTAACTGCACGCAGCCACATTTCCTAACCATCCCTCTTAGAACCAATAAAATTAACTGGTTTAGCCTGGCGGAAATCCCTGAATCATGGGACTTTAAACCAGCCTTAAAAGAGATGAGGAAAATTTCACCCGATGGCATAGTTATTCGAGGCTGCAGTAAAGAAATCAGTAACTTCCTTTCTGCTCACCAGTTTCAATGTATACAGATAGCCACAGAGGCCATACTCGATTTATATAAAGATCATTTTTCAAAAAAAACACTGCGTTTATTGGTAAAACGGGGAATACGGCATGGTAAAATAAAAGAGATATATTATAATGAAGAAAATTTTAATAAGGTTTTAAAATTAAAAAGAGATAGCCCGCACGGATCGAAGCCGCAGCTTAAATATCTATTCAGAACCGAATTTGAAGCGCAAACAAGGTGTTTTGTATTTGAAAATAATAATTTTAACTGGCTGGCAGCTATAACAATTTCCAAAATAAATTCCAACAAATATCAAACAGAAATGATGGTCCGTTCCACCAATGCCCCTATTGGAATAATGGAAGCTTTAATACATTCAATATTTTATCAATTAAAACAGGAAAACTACCGGTTTTGGAGCCTGGGAGAAGTCCCATTTACGGGTATCAGCGGTAATAATATCAAACTTAAAGAAAAACTAATAAAATATAGCGCTCCTTTATTTATCTATGCTTATAACTATAAAACACTGTATGCTTTTAAAAATAAATTTGATCCTGAATGGCAAAAAATTTATTTATGTGGCTATCCTTCTATTACTTACCGCACATTATGGGATATATTTATTAAGAGTAATTTTTTAAAATTAGTTTTATTCCCAAAAGGAAACTAAACATGTTGAAAATATTGGACTTTATTTTAATACTTAATAAACGTTTCAACGTTGTCAAACGTCTTAATAGTTAGTAACAGAAAACGGGAAATCATTTGGAAGAGCTTTACCGGAAATATCATGTTTGGTTACTCAGAATTGCCTATAATATTATTGATGATTGGGATTTAGCTGCGGATATTATTCATGATGCTTTTTTAAAATATTTAGAGCAAAATGATTCTATAATAATTAGAAATCCAAAGAGTTGGTTAATTAAATGTGTGGTCAATCGTTCTTTAGACCAGAGAAAACTGGCATGGCGAAAGTTTCGTGTATATATTGAAGATTTATCCGTTTTTGGAAAAATATTTCATATGAATTATGAGGAAAATGATGCTGTGTCTTGTGCGCTGCGATGGCTAACAAAAAGAGAAAGAACGGTAATTACCTTGCGTGATATAGA
>JAUVIB010000169.1 GCA_030592985.1 Calditrichaceae bacterium
CCTTGTTCCAAACCTCATTCTCGAATTATAAATTAAACGATCAAAATATTTATTTGATAAGGGCTTATACAATACATATAAAGTGTGCTTAATATTTAAGCTGACAACAGATCCGGCAATTTCCCAGTTCCCAAAATGTCCTGTAACAACGACATAATCTTTATCACTTCTATTTATTTCATTAAACAGTGACAGGTTATTAATTTTGCAGCGTTTTACCAACTGTTTCTCACTAATTGTAAAAATTTTAATCGTTTCCATAAGAAGGTCAATAAAAAAATGATAAAACTTTTTCCTGATTTCTTTTATTTCTTTATCTGATTTTTCAGGAAAGGATTTTTTCATATTTTTTAGAACCAATGACTTTCTATACCTAATCACATAAAAAAGCAGTATATATAGAATATCAGAAATACGATATAATATCCAAAAAGGCAATATGGAAATCAGGTAAATAAATGGTAATGAAATATAATAAACAATTGCTTGCATTGTATTGTTCTATATTAATAATAATTCTGAAATATTAATACTCTTGTGAATAATTGATAGAGATTTTCATTCAGTAAAGATACTAATTTATTCTTTGATTATTCTTCGAAAAATTTTTTGTCAAAAAGCTCCTGAATACCGATTAAGGCCTCTTGTTCGTCTTCACCATTTATAATAAAAAGCACCTCACTCCCAGGTTCCGCGGCAAGCATCATAACCCCCATGATGCTTTTACCATTAACTTCATATCCGTCTTTCATGATTTTAATATCCGACTTATATTGTCCGGAAACCTTTACTAAATGAGCAGCCGGACGTGCATGCAGTCCATGCTTATTGTTAATTTGAAATACTTTTTCAATCATAGTTTTACCATAGTAAATCCAACAATCAAAGATAATATAAGAGGTATCAGGATAGCATAATAAATATTAGATGTATTTTTACGTAAAAAATAAGTTAAGACAAATATTATAAAAAAGAAAACCGAATCATATAAATCACCCGTATTGGTTTTTGTTAATAAAAGAGTCAACAAGAAGCCAAAAGATACTGCGCCAAGAATCTTAAAGCCGGTGATTATATATTTAAAATTTTCAATCTTAACATATTTATAAACAGAAAACCCCTGCTCATACCCAATTTTTACTCCTCTATAACGAATTACGAAATGAGGAATATTATAAATAAAAAGGATTAAAACAAGTATAAATAACCGGCTTTGCAATTGTTCAGTCAATAACAAGCCTAAAATACCGAACAATACGACTCCGGGTTTCAGGCTTTGCCAAAATACCTGATCGCCAATTGCCCCTAATGGCCCGATTAACGCATTTTTAAGCTTATTAATTGAGTTTAGATCGGGATTCCCCGTTTTTTTATGTTCCTCTTCAAGCCTTGTTATAGCCCCAATCGCATAAGAAGCCATATACGGGTGTGTATTAAAAAAGGATAGATGTCTTTTAAGAAAAGCAATTCTTTCCTTTTTATCAGTTATTACATGTTTGCATTTTGCCCACAAACTAAAAGTAAAACCAACAGAAACCATACTTTTATAATTCCAGACTGTTTGAATAAACAACGAATGTAGAAAAATTTTAAAAATATCTCTATTTTGCTTATTTTTATCCATATTAAAACGCCAGTCTCATAACTATTATACCCATGATTATACCTATCAGAATATATCTCCGAACATCTTTAGTGTCATAAAGTGTCAGACCAAGTCCCAAACCCATTGCCCATAAGGTGGGCATTGTATATTTTGCATATATATTCCAAACGGAAGGCATCGCTCCTATTATATTTGATAACATTATTTCACCCAGGATTAATCCTGTAAAAATGATAACAAAAAATCTTAAATAATTTAATGCGATTGAAATGAAAATTGATTTTCCGAGTATATTAAAATCACCTTTATCAACATTTTTCAGAATTCGATCTAAAATGAAAACATTTCTATTACGATGCCATGACCTTAATTTCGCACCGATATAGCTAAGCAATACAGCATAGAGTACAACTAAGAGAAGGATCAGATTGAATTGCTCTGGAAACAGCCTGTTTAAATGTATAGCAAGCGCTACGGCAATCATAGCAGCTCCATTTCCACCAGGAGTAATAGCCGCACCAACCGGTATATTGGTAATCCAAAGGAATTGCATAATCATTCCGATTTCTATTCCCATCCCAATATCATGCCCCAGCCACCCGATCACAGTGCAAGCAATAATAGGCTGTGAAATGAATGCCTGAACTAAAGTAGTTTTATCTAAGGTTAAAAGGGCGCCAACCAGTGCAATCACAAAAAAATCAGTCAATTCCATAATAATATCTTTGTAAATGTATTTTTAAAATAATAGCTATTTATACTTACATAATTAATAAAAAAACTATTTAAAATATATTCTTCAATAAATTTAATTAATACCGGTCTCCAATTGAATAGGGATAATAGTACGAAACCGGTTCTTTGAAGTACTATCAAGCCATATTTCACCAAAGATGTAATACCCTTCGGGTGCTAATGGTATAACGCCATCTACTTCAAATTCTACATTCTTTTCAATCTTGGGATAGAAATTATAGCGTGCTCCGCTAATCTTTAAATCTTTAAATAAATAATAGGACTCTTTAATCGTTGCCTGCCATGATTGCGTTTCTTTAGCGGCAAAAGCAGGCAGGAGCTCCAGAATATAGCTTCCTGTTTCCGGCGGGATAAAAACAAGTTTCTCCGATTTATAGCTTAATCCGGTTTGTAACAAGTCTTTACCGGAATAATCTTTTATATTGATAGCAAAATCAGTAAATAAATTAAATGTTTCGGCGTCAACCTCCACATCAAAAACCACTTTACTCTGCCGGTCATCAACAGTAAAAGAGTATTCATAATTATCCGAATTATCATCTACATCTATTATTCTTTGAAACCCGGATATCTTTCCGCTTACATCACATTCTGCTTTATCATAAAAATAGTTAAATACATTAAAATCACCGGTCGGCTTTTCCCCTTGCTCGTAATAGACGTAATCAATTTTTTCAGGATCCGTTTTTAATCCGGAAAAAGATATCCCAAAATCAACAGCAGAAGTTTTTTGATTGCGGAAATCGGCATATAAATCCAATTCCCAGGTTCCCAAAACCAATTTTTCACCGGAGGCTCTCAATGTCCATTGTTTTCCATTTTTAGAATCTATTAAAACATAACGGCCATGCTTGACACCTTTTGGATCAAATAGATACGCTCTTATTTTACTAAAATTATTATTTTGTGTATTAAATTTCAACACCATTGAAGAAGCTCCGGGTGGAATATCGATAAAAATACGTTTAATATCACCCGCTTCAATGCGAATATTGTTCATTCTTTTAGTATAGGAATTTTTCTGTTCAAATATTTCCGGAACAACAGTTGTACACATTAATTCAAATTCAACATCAGTATTTTTATCTTCACCCTTCCGATAGGCAATAATCTTCCCGTTATACAATCCGCTTTTTGCTAACTGTTTCATATCAAAATATACACTAACAACAGCCGGCTTTGTTCCTTTAAGATAAATACTCTTATTATTGATCTTAAGCCAAGGCTCCGTTGAATAAAGATTAAAAGCCCTAAAAAAATTCTGCTTATCATCTTTTGAAAATTCTTTTGGAAAAACAGCGTTAATATAGAACTTTTGTTTATCATCAACAGTCGGGAAATAGGTACCAAAACGCCAATAAGCCGCCTGGCCTGATTCCATAGCATAAATCGGACTTTCGGTATCAATTTCATATTCCGTGACACCTTTTTGATCAGCGCGTTTGATATATTTTTTATAATATTCAAATGCCTTTGGAACGTTAATAATACCGGATCCCTGATCTAAGGCTGTATATCCATTTAAAAATACGGCCGAATTTTTTACCGCTTTTTTAACGAGAGCATTATTTATTGGTAATGGTGGACTCTGTTGATAAGCTGCAGATAATATCAGCGCTACTGCGCCGGCTGCATTAGGTGAAGCCATACTGGTTCCCCACATCTTGTCACCGCCTGAATAGGGTGGAACTGTAGATGAAGCGGACCCCGGTGCAATAATATCCGGTTTATTTACCTCTCCACCACGGGAACTGAAACGAAATATTTTATCACTTTTTATTGCCGCACCATAATTATCACGCGCGTTTTTTGCTGTTAAAAGAGCGCCTACTGTTAAAACACGGTCTGCAGCAGCCGGAAGTCCTATGGTTGATATACCCGGCCCTTCGTTACCGGCGCTTAAACAGGCGACAATCTTACTACCCTTAAGCAAACGATTCAATCTATCAGCTATATCAGAAAGTCCCTCGATCTCTGAACCGACGCCGAAACTCATGTTTATTACCACAGGACCTTCATATTCTTTCGCAAAATCTAGGGCATATTCATAAGCTTTTAACATACTTCCGGTTGTTGTGGCGCCGCCGGCAAGACTCCCGTTGCCTAATTTACAGCTGATGATTTTTGCCCCAGGAGCCACGCCGTTAAATCCATCCTGACCGTCAATCTTATAACCGGCGGCAATACCGGCCACATGGGTACCGTGAGACGATCCGTCAAAATGGAAATTTACTTTACGTTTTTTGGGAAAAATATTCAGCCCGAAGGTGGCCAGATTTTTATCATATTTTTCGTTGCGGCCGCGGAATGTAATAGTTTGGTGTTTTTCTTTGTAATTCCACAAGGGCTGCTCATCTTCAATAGTCCCATCACCATCCAGATCCACATAAGCTAACCAGCCATCCTTCGATTCAAACGCCAAAACGCCAAATTCATCGTTCTTTTTCCCATTATTATTAATATCGGGAATGGCAGAGTTTTTAAAATTTTCTTCTTTTAAAACACCGAGATAATAAACCGAATCGATTGCCTGATATTCCACTTTATCATATCCAAAAAGTTTGTAATCGGAAGACCCCAGTAAATATTTTTCCCCATTCTCAATAGCGGTATCTGCCTTGCTGATTGAAACATCCCCTTCACCGGAAAAATCCTGTACATCTATGACTTTAACACTGCCATCGGGAAGCTCTTTTAAACCCTTTACACCTATATCCACTCCGGTATCAAAAATAAAAATAACAACGCCTGTGCCGTCATATTTAGGATTGCTTTTGATAAAAGCTTCGGCTCCCGTTCGCTGCACATCAAGAAATGTCCAGTTTTCGCTAAAGCCAATAGTCACAAATAAAAGTAAAAAAACAATCTTCTTTAACATATTTCCTCACATAATAAAAAAGTTACTGCTTCTTTAATAGATTTTCTAACAAAGTAACCAGGTTCAATCCGGTGTTTCATTTCATGATATCCGGAACTATACGGAATTAAAATTCTCGCTAAATAACCGCTGGTACAAAATTAAATTTCATTAAAAATATAACGATACGCCGAACATGACGCTATTCGCGGAAAAGTTGTAACCATCCGAAGTTTTTTTAGTTTTGGTGTTGAATTTACCGCTAATAATATCTTCACCGTTTTTCTCTTTTTTCTCTTCATTATAAGAATAGTAAAAATTTGAACCGTATTCAGCATGTAAGCTCAGATATTTTGTAACAAAAATTTCAACGCCGCCGACAAAGGAGACACCCAATCCATAACGGTAATTTGTTAAATTTTCGTCTGAAATATAAACCAACGTATCTGCATTATTGCGATTCCGTTTGTACTGATTTTTATATCGACCATATTGAAAATAGGGGCCAATGCCGAGAAAAAGCAAAACAGGTTTTTCCGTCATCGGGTAAAAAAGATAAAGAGGTTTAAACGTAACATAAAGGTCATCCCTGCTGTTAGCAATGTCTTCATCTGTCATATCCGGTTTGCCATCATACACTGCATCGTAATCGTTATCCATATAACGCGTCTTTAAGGTAATCCCGAACCTTATAGCGCTTCTTTTAGTAAAGTGATATTTAAGCGCAAGATTGCTTCCATTAAAGGAGCCAAGTGTAAAACTACTATTAATTTTAAACTGCATCGACCAGGAGCCTTTATATAACCCGTTTATTGTTGTAGAATCACTGTTGCTATTTTGCTGAGAGAATAAATTTGGAGCGATTGAAAATAATAAAAATAGTATTAAAATAATTTTACTTTTTTTCATTTTAAAATTCTCCTTTATATACTTTTTTCAAAATTATCAAGATTCCGGCAGAAGCGGTATGACCACAAGTTAAACCATTTCCGGCAACATTCTAAATATTTAACAAACCACCTGAAAATGCCGAAAGTGTCAAACAGTGGGATAATATAATCTTATATAATAAAACTTACAAACCAAAATACAAATCAAAAGACAGCTTAAATTTAAACAATTATCTTGAAAACCGGCAACAGTATTTATTATGTAGTAATAAATAGTTGTCAGGCATTTTTTCACAAAAAGCTTATCTTAATAGAATCATTTTTTTTGTATCAACGAACTTACCCGAGATAATTTTATAAAAATAGATGCCGCTTGGTAAATCAGAGCCGTTGAATTTAACTTTAAACTTACCCGATTCATGCTCTTTATTAAACACAACAGAAACTTTCTGACCCAATGAATTAAATACTTCCAGTTTTACATTTTGCCTTTGGGGAACGGCATAGGATATTGTGGTAGTGGGATTAAAAGGATTGGGATAGTTTTGTGATAGTGAAAAATTATTTACCTGATTTTTAATTACTTCTATCATACTATAATGAAAAAAAGCTTCTTCACAAGAAAAACAATAATAATCGTCGTTAAAAATAAGACAATAAAATGTGCCGGAAGAGCGCCAACTTGAGTCCTCCCAATATTCAACATTCAAATGTATTAATTTTCCATCAGCATCATATTCATACGATAAGCGCCTTTTATCCACCCACATTTCGGCTGTTTTATCCCAATCCTCGGATAAAAAACTTATCTGATTACCATTACCATCATAGGTATTGGTTTCACGTCTAATATAAACCCATATTCCTGCGTTTATATC
>JAUVIB010000188.1 GCA_030592985.1 Calditrichaceae bacterium
CCCTTTCCTAATCTCTATATGAAATCCCCTGATACCGAATTATACTTATATGAGCCATTATTCATTTTTGTTATTCTAACATCATTCTTAACTTCATAACGAATTTTAGCAGGTTTAAAACCTTTATTTGTAAGGCTTTTTATTAAAATATTTAGATCCTTTAATAAATATGATTTTTTTGTGCTTGCAAGAATTGTAATGATAACTCTCATAATACTCCACTTCTTATAAATTATGTAAGTTGCATTTACCGGATCTTGCGATTCAACAACAATAATCTCAGGAATTGTTTTAATAATATTAATAAAATCAGGTTGTGATAAATCTGTTTCAAGTTCATCGATAATATCAGATATTAATGTAGCATCTTTCTTGCGATATTTAACATAACTTAGAAGGAATTTTTTATTTTTACTTAAATACTCTTTATTAAAATTGTCATATTCAGTTAGTCCGTAATAACCCGGACGATATAACTTTAAAAATTCTGTTTGTTTCGCAAATGTGTAAAGGCTTTCAAATCTACAAGAGCGGTGTTTTATAATTTCTTGATATAGTTTTTTACAATGTATTGGGTTTTTATTAATATTAAAAATATTTCTAACCGTTTTTTCTAAAGTAAGCCTTACACTTTGTCCCGC
Source organism: Calditrichaceae bacterium (assembly GCA_030592985.1). Classification (GTDB taxonomy): domain Bacteria; phylum Calditrichota; class Calditrichia; order Calditrichales; family Calditrichaceae; genus JAUVIB01. Next base: position 642 of record JAUVIB010000188.1, read on the forward strand.
CGATGCTAAACTGTAAGTATAAAATCCTAAGTTTTGAGTATTGTTATCTCTCTTTAATATTTCAGCCAATTCATATTTGCTATTTAACTTTGGAAATTTTTTAATCGCTTTTAAATATAGATCACGGGCATGCATTTGATGCCCCATATTTTTCAATTCATTTTGACAAAATTCCTGCACCTCAAACCATAGTTCTCTGGGATACGATAAATGCTTCTCCAAACCCCATAAATGCCGGTCAATTCTAAAAAGATCTTTATACTTTAACATATATGTTAACATAGATTTTCGTTTAATAGGTCGAGAAAATACCATTTTAAAACTTTCTTTATTGTGTAAGGGCAAATTTGAAAGGTGTTTGTAAATATCATTGGTGCTTACTGGTTTAACACTGTTTTTTAAAATAACCTTAACACATTTATGAAAATTATAATGACGTTTGTCTAAATACGTTGTATTATTTCTATCATTTAAAAGAAGTCTTTTTGAACTAAACACCGATAAAAAGTGTAATAGTTGATCTTTAACGGTCATATTTTGGATATAATTGAAAAAATCAAGTTTGTACGGGACTTTTGCTTTTTTGAAAAGTGTCGAATTTATCTTCAAAACAGCTGAATTTTGCTCGGATGGAAGAAAATTTGCAAACGGTATATTTTTAAAAACATCTGATAAAAAACCCAGATATAAGTTGCTTTGAAATTTGCATTTATATTCTAAACTGGATATATCTGAAAATTCTATGGGCTTTAGGGTGTTTTTTATCAAGTTAAGAAAATATTGATGATAATATTGATGATCAATAATAAAAAATGTACAATATGGCGCTATTATTTTATCTCTTAATATTTGTCTGACACGTTCCCTCGACAGATTAAATAATATTCCAATTTCTTTATGAATTATTTTCCCATTTTTATTATTATATCGAAATTGAAAGATTTGTTTCTCAGAATCTGAGATATAGTCTCCCGACAAGTAGCAATCAATGTCATGAATTAAATTAACATTTTTGGATTTGACGGTATTGATTTTGCTTGTAATAACACGATTCTTTTTACTATAATACAGTGTCCGAAGTTCAAGAATTGCAAGTTTATCATTGTAGGTATATTCCTCTATTGGAACCATATCTAACCGTTTAAGTTCGTCTGTTTTTTTTATATCGTATTTTAAAAGAAATTCATGACAAAGGGGGCTGCATTTTATTGTGTCGATATTTTTAGATAACAATATGGGCATATCTCTGAATTTTCCGACAAATAAACCGTCATACCATTTTCTTAAATAGAACAAAGCCTTTTTACCAACTCCCTTATATAACTCAAGCTCATAAAGTGATTTATTACTGATATTTCCAAGGGTTTTAAAATTTGAAACTAATTTTTTATATGAAAATAGTGGGTTTGAATTTTCACTTTGTAAAAATAAAAATATTTTTGAAATTTCAATTTCATTTAACTCTGGCGGAATCAAAAAGACAATCTTATTGTTGTAAACTAATGTCTCAGACGATCTTCGTACTTTTTTTACTAATTTGGGCATGTTTTCTCCCTTTTCTAATCTATTTTCAACGTTTTAAATTACTCGATAGTATCCGTAAATAAAAAGGAATTTTTTATTTTTAAATAAAGTATCATGGCGCTCTCTATTTTTTGACTATTGCCAATATAAGTCTTATTACCAAATTTTAAAAACGTTCTGATAATATTAATTATCTGGAGTCCGTCTAATAAGCCTGCTATTGATTAAACTTTTAATAATGTACCCCAATCTTTATTCGGAGTAGATTGACGGAAGTGAATGGGCATAAACGCTTCTCTCTCGCCATTTCCAAATTCATTCGGAATACCCTCGTTCCCAAATTGCATTTGGGAACGCGCTTGAGTCAAAAACTGTGTTTTGCATTCTATTCAAATAACCATACAACATTCGTATTCTCTGTCTCAAAAATGTTGTTATTCTCATAATAACTACTAAAATTACCTTTACCTTCCATCACAACTCCTCAAAACGATCGATTTCCAACACTCCATCACCATAAAAATAATTCCCAGCCGAACTATATCTCCAATCTTGCGGCTCTTTTACCAACCCTCTTTTTACAGGATTATAGTGAATATAATTAATTTTTTGCTCAGCAATATCAATCTCTGTAATAATCTGTGGATGCGCTCCTTCTTGCCAGACTTGATGAGCGCTATTTTTCTTATATCGTTTTTTATAAAAACTGAATTGATTTAACAACCACTGTTTATTATCCTTTTTTGCCTTTTCAATTATCTCTTTTGCAGTGTGGCGTTTTAGCGATCTGATCTTGTTGGATAAATTCTCACCCGATATAAGTAAATGAAAATGGTTGTCCATTATAACGTATGCAAATATTTTTAACTCTTTATTTATGCGACAATAATTAAGAGAGTCTGTGATAATTTGAAAATATTTATCGGATGTAAAAACCGGTATGAATTCTATTATGGTAGAGGTTATAAAGTAAAGACCTTTTTCAATATCAAATTTGTATCTGCTGCGCATTTGTTATCCCTATTTTGATATTTCTACATTTTCAAAACTAAGTTTTTCCCATCTGCGTTCCCAAATACAATTTGGGAACGAGAAGGATCGGGGGGAACAAGAATGATTGGGGAGAACGAGAAGGACACACATATGATATATCTTCTTAAACTCCGATATTTTTTATCCTTCAAGTACTCGAGATAAAATCGCAGATATAATCACCAATCTCTTCGGTTCCCATAATACCGCCTATATCGATCGTGACCCAATGCTGTTCAAAATTATTCTCGATAGCCCGATCCAACACTTCTGCTTCAGTCAATAATGATAATTCTTTCAGGATATATCGAAACGCTAAAATAGCGCCTAATGGATTTGCGGTATTGTGTCCTGCTAATTTTGGTGATGCGCTTTGCATTATACGATAGAGAGAAATTACATTTGGATTCATTTCAACAGACATTGCTAATCCAAACCCACCGGTAATTACTGTTGACAGCGTGGATAATAAATCTCCATACATACTTGTCGTTATAATTACATCAAATTTATCCGGATTATTTATTATCTCTTTAATAGCAGTGTTAATAGGCATATAATTAACCGAAATATCCGGATATTCCGGCGTAATATCTTCTATAACGGATCGCCAAAGTTGATGACTAACGGGAAATAGCGTACTGCGATCGATGAAACTGATTTGCTTTCTTTCCTTCTTTTTTACGAACTCAAAGGAACCCCGAATAAACTGCTCAACATTTTTTCGCGTAAAAACAGAGGAATGCAGGACTAATTCAGTATCTTTATCTTTATTAATGTAATTTTCCAGCGGAGCGGCATAAGCTTCCGTATTTTCTTTGATTATCAGAAAATCCGTCTTTTTCACATCGGTATCTTTCACTGAAGAGAGCCAGTTTCTGTATAGTTTTACGGGCTGAATATTCATGAACAAGTTCAATCGGTGTCTAAAACCGAAAATAATTTCTTTAGCATTTTTCATATTGGGAATTCTCGGATCTCCCAGCGGTCCCAGCAGAATAACATCATAATTTTTTGAAAGCTGTTCGACAAATTCAGACGGGAGCGATATTCCGGACTTCAGGTAATAATCAGCTCCATACGGAAATTTAGTTATCTCGATGCCGGAATTGTATTTAGAATTAAGCAAGTTCGCAATTTTATCAACTTGTGCAATCAGATCGGGTCCGACGCCGTCCCCTTCAATTATCGCTATACGATTCGGTTTCATTGCTATTCCTCTTTACCTTATTACGTAACTTACGAATTCACCACACAGTATGTTGTGTAGGTAAATTACTTTTGGGTTTATATATTGTTTAAAATTTTTCAATTTGATATTTGATGCAATCGTAAAAAGTAGCCACAAAGGCACCAAAGCACTAAGAATTTGTTAAAAAACAATGATTTATGAGCAATCGCCCTAGCTTGATATTTATAAAGAACTTAGCGATCTTTGCGTCTTTGCGAGAGGACTTTTTACGAAACCATCATATTTGATATTTGCCTCATAGAGACCCCTTTGGGGCAATTTGATATTCCGGCTTATCCAGGTTAGGGTTAATATCTGTCATAAATATTTTCATAATAAGGCGTTAAAAGCCTATAATCACCGAAACCGGTTTCATCGACAAAAACAAACGTTCGGTTAATTTCATAATAGTACCATATTTCGTAAGGTTTTGACTGGATTTCAAAAGGATGGCGTTCGATATCGTTTGGTGGACCGAACAATATAAATACCATCCCCATATCAGTCTTCCACCCATCCATAAAACCGGAGAAATGTTCGTTTGAGTATTGAATGCGTTTATAATATTCGTTCATAATCTCATTTTCTGTCGTGGCAGGCGATGGATCACGCTGTTTCCAGAATTTGACAAACTTCTTTTTCTTTTCCTTTGGTTTGGATTTTTGCAGGTCTTTAATGACTTTTGTACTGGCGATATATTTCAGTTGTTCAATTGCATCGTCGAGGTTATCGATGAGTTTAGACATGCCCAGCCAGCGTAATTGAAAAACCCGTTCGTTTGTGATCTGATCCTCTTCGATATTTATTGTGATGGAAATACGGTATTTGGAAAAATTCAATTTTGATTTGTTTATTACCAGCTGTTTTTTCGAGATTCCTTTTGTAAAAGTATCGTTTTGAGTTGCAGATAATACCATTTTCTTATCCATATCAAAGATGGAATACTTAATGCTGCCCAATCCACCTTCGGATAAGACGTCGAACGATACGGTAAATTCCGGTTTATGATCTGTTACAGTACCTTCCACCGATGTTATCTCTTCAGTTTCGCCGGCTTTATTTTTAATTTTTTGTTCGATAATATTGATATTACTCAGCGTGATTGCTTTATCGTAAAAATGTCTGACGTCAATTTTCTTTTTACGAAAACTGCTCTTTTTAGTGTCAAGGTCAAGCACGCCAATCGTAAGCAGAAATTTGTCCGGCAATACTTTAAATTCGACTTTATTCACATCGAATAATTCCCGGGAGTTTGTTTCTTTATAGGATTCGGTATTTAATTCCTGCCGCCAAATCCTTGACGCAACTTTGGCTTCGTCTTCACTTAAAAGTAATATGGAAATTTCGTAGCGACCGGTAAATTTCCGACCTTTCTTAATAAACTGAATAGCGTCAAAAGGAACTTTAGTGATAACTTCTAATCGTATTGAATCCCTGCTTATCATTGGATAGATAATGGCTTCATAATAGAAAAAAGGTATATCTGATTTTTCATTATATTTTGGTTTGTGGTCGTCTTTAGCAAACCCGACTTCTAATATTGCTAAAATTATCACCGATAATGTATAGATTTTAATTCGCATAGCGCCTCCATTGGTATTTGGTGAGTCCATTATCGGTTCCGAACCATACTTGTTCACCATCAATTAGAACTTTATATACATAATTGCCAGCCAATCCATCCGACATTGTGTAATGTTCAGTATAAAAATCATCGATACGCACTAAAAATGCTCCATTATCCGTACCAACCCAAAAATATTTTTTATAAACGGACATATCAAAAATATATGAAACCGTCGCAGGAATGATCTGGGGAATCGAAGTAAATGATTTTTTGGCATGATGATACATCAATAATCCGCCATACCGGGAAAAGGTCGTTACCGAATCATTTGATGCTATGGAATTCACATTCGATGCAACTGCTTCATCAATATCGATTTTCTCCCCAAACATATCGTAATGTTCGACATTATGAGTTAATTTGTCAATGGAATATAGACC
>JAUVIB010000342.1 GCA_030592985.1 Calditrichaceae bacterium
ATAGAGAACTTTTATAAAATGACGGCCTTTTTTTAAGTAAATTTTACCTTTATCCACCTTTTTCACCGAATAACCGGCATTATCCACTACAACTCTGTTGTCCAAATAGAGAACGCTGCCATCATTGGCAGAAGAGTAAAAGATATATTCTCCAGCCTGATCAATTTCAAGATTACTCTTAAAAATGATACTTATATGATCTTCACGTTTCTCAATTTTTTTTACATGAAATTGATACGTTTTTCCGCTGGATACCGGTTTTAAAGTATTTATATCCGGTTTCTTATCCCACATTCCTTCATACACGGTATAATCAATACCATTTATTAATGGATCAACAAAATTTATGGATATACTTTTTACAAAACTTGGCAGAAATCCATCTTTATATCCAATTGCTTTTACAATGGTGTTTTTATTTAATTCAAAAGGGCCTTTATATTTTTTGGATTGTTGATCGGGTATACTTCCGTCAATTGTATAATAAATATCTGCATCAAGGGTAGCTGAGTTAATAAAAATTTTCGCCTTTTGCGGTTTGAGAAAAAGAGTATCATAGGGCATAATGATCGGAGTAGATACGTGAACCGGTTTGATTATACTATCAATATTTTTGGAAATAAATTCATATTTACCCGGACTGATGGAATAAGCCGTATTTTTTTCTCCTTTTTTAATGAGCTTAACGCTTCCCCATTCGGATTTAGTATTAAATTTAATATCGTTTCCTCCGCTCGAGGGGACAAAAACGGTTGCAGTGGTGTTGGAAGGTATTTCCACATTCAAATATAGTGTATTATTGTTTAATTTCCATTTGCTGATAATTTGACCATAAATTGATCGATAACCGGCAGAAACATTTGTTAAATCGCCGCATACCAGCGGTTTTATTATAATATGTTTAAATCCCGGGTTTTCAGGATCGGGGTTAATTCCGGCAAGTTCCTTAAAAAACCAACGGATCACACTACCGTACATGGGGTGACTGTGTGATAGAGCTCCATCCCAATATTCCCATAATGTTGTGGCTTTTTTCTCCAATATATATCCATATCCCGGATAATCCCGCTGATTCATCAAGGTAAAAGCAATATCTTCGCGTCCATATTTACTTAGAACATCCAATATCAACGGAGTTGCTAAAATACCGCTATCAAAATGACCTTCATTGTGCAGAATATTTTTCACAAGATTTTCGAGAACCTGTGTAATATTCTCCTCCGGTACAATCCCGAATGCCAAAGGGAAGGCATTGGCGCCCTGACGGTTTTGCCAGTATAGTTTTTTCTCTTTATCAAAATAAGCTATGTTTACATTATTTTTGATCTGCTTCGCCAGATTAGTATACTGTATCTTATCTGCTTCTTTTCCCAGTACAGCAGCGACTTTTGACAGGATATTTGTTACATAATAGTAGTAGCATGTATTTACAAAAGGCGGCGGGAGCTCTAATTTATCCGGTGCAGCCCAATCTCCGAGACACCAGGCGCCCGGTTCCTCTCTAACAATTAGGCCTTTTTTATCCGTCCGTGTGCCAAGATACTCCACCCAATGTTTCATTCCTGAATAATGTTTTTTTAAGACATCCGAATCGCCATAGTAATTATAGTAAAACCAGGGAACAACCACATAAGAAGAACCCCAGGCCGGTCCGCCGCCCCCTCCACCAAAAGGCGCCGTGTGGGGAACAAATCCCGAAACGCTGTCCTGAACATCGGCCATATCGTTAAGCCATTTGCGGTAAAAACGGGACATATCGAAATTAAAAACAGATGATTCCACCAAAAGCTGACCATCACCCGTGTAACCCAGCCTCTCCCTGTGGGGACAGTCACTGCTGAAACTGCCGTGGAAATTTCCAAGTTGCGTTCGGACATAGTTTTCATGAATTTTATTAAACAGTTCGTTAGAACATTCAAAAGAGCCGACAGAATCAACCGCCGTATGTACCGACCGTCCGGTGATGTCAAGCAATTCGACTCCATCCGAAAGTCCGTTTACTTCCACTTGCCGGAAAGCGTGCCAGGTAAAACGCGGTTCATAGATTTCAATTCCATTGCCGCTTAAAATATACTCATCCTTTTGGCGATAATTACCGCCCATCTCTTCAAAATAACGCAGGATGACACGCGCTCCCTTTTTGCCCTTCACCCGAATTTTTACCCAACCGGAAAACATTTCACCAAAATCATATAAAACCGAATTATTTTCCGTAATTATTTTCTTTTTAACTTTAATATCACGGGTTACCTTATCCGCAGGAGCTAATTGCGCCTGTAATTTCCCAGTGGGCGCTCTAACCATTTTTACTTTTTGCCAGTGTGAATCATCAAAGCCATGTTGACTCCAGCCAGTGGGCTCTAAACGGGCGTCATATATTTCTCCGGTAAATATGCCATCGTGCAAAAGAGCGCCGGTTGATACTTTCCATGTGTTGTCACTAATGACCTTTTCTATCGTTCCATCATCATATTCAATTTCCATTTGCAGAATGAGTCTCGGTGTGTCATACCACATCCAGCCTTCTTCGCGGCGGTCCCGTTGATTATACCATCCATTTCCAAGAATAATTCCGACAGCATTTCCGCCCTGTTTCAACATATTTGTAACGTCAAAGGTATTATAAAAAACACGGGTTCTGGAGCGGTCATTATATTTATATAGCAGATGGCGCATATTGCGTTTGTCGTAGTTTGTGTTAGCCGGTGCCAGTACATAATCCCCGATTTTATCACCATTGAGATACAGTTCATAATATCCCAAACCACTGACATGGATTTGTGCTGACTTTATTGATTTATTCAATTTAATGTCTTTCCGAAAATAGGGCGCCGGGCCGGTTTCTGGAGAATCCGGATTTTTATCTTCCGATTTTGCTATCCATTGGGCATCCCAATCTTTCTTTTCTAATAGTCCTATTTGCCATTTACTTGTTTCACTCCATTCAGATGGTTGATTATGTTGATTCCATATGCGCACTTTCCAATAAACCTGTTGTTTCGATGTAAGCGCCTTTCCATTATATTTAATATGTTGAGACTGGCTGCTGTTAATCTTCCCACTATCCCATAATTCACCGATATCGTCTTTTAATTTATTTGTAGAACCGGCCGCAATAATTTGATAGGCTTGTTGTTTTTGGAATTCTTCCGAAAAGGGTAAATTCCAGCTAAGTTTAGGTGTGATATTATTTATAGCGAGGGGATTTTCCAAATAATTACATCGTAAATTTACAGGCGATGATTTCTTCTCTTTTGTTATTAAAGTACAACTTAACATCAACCCTCCGATGATGAAAATAAAAACTTGTATTATGATTTTTTTCATGAGGAACTCCTAAATTTGGCACTATTTTTCTTTTAACTGTTGTTTTTACAATAAATTATCAAGAAAAAACTTCTCTACCCTATGGCAAAGACTTATCCCCCTTCCCTGTTTTTTCAGGGAAGGGGATAGGGGATGGGTACAATAATTTGGCATTTTATTACCCATCCGTCTTTCCAACGAAAAACATGTCGGAAAGCCACCTTCCCTTATAAAAGGGAAGGAATTCTTGAGAAAGATAGTTCTTTGTCCATCTTTTTCGTTATGCCTTTAAAAACTTTTTATAAGAGTCTTTATTTTTTCATGCCCCGCCCAGGCGGGATGGCACTAACTTTAACACATTTTTTTATATAAATAAATTAAAATTATTTCTGATATGTCCTAAAGCGCTTGGGCAATGTTTAATGCAGAAGTTTAATTACATTCAATTTGGCAGCATTCCTGGAGACATAGCGAAAGTTCTTTCAAATTACTTTTTTAATCAAACTGATACAGTCTTTAAAAACAGTTTATTGAATTATCTAAATTTACAACATTTTTTTGTCTTGATACAAAAGAACCCCGCCTAAAAGAGTGGCGGGCAAGCATAAAATCAAGGCTATAAAATAATTTGAAGTCACGCCTCAGGCGGACAAGTATTTTTATAAACTTGTTCCACTGAATTTTTTAAACTCGACCCGATTGAAAAACATCGGGTCTCAAACAATAAAAAATCCTATCGTTCCACTTCGTTTAAAATCACTAACAAATTTTTTAAGGCCACTTTATTTATTTTAATTTTTTTATCTGTGTTTCATCCGCTGCGCCCGCCGCATGGCGTGGTGAATATCTGCCTGCCCGACTTTGTAGGGTGGCTATTTTATTTTCTAACAATATATCCACAATAAAAAATTAGACATTTCCAACTGAGTAGGGGATAAACTCTAAGTTACGGATGAAGGGAGTAATGTTTTAACGCCTATCTTTTTATCTACTATAATTATGAATTTAAACTTAATTGAATGGTACAACCATTTATTTGTTCTTTACATAAATTAACTTAAATCGTCCCTTTGGACTTTCACGTTGTTCAATTTCAAATTCTTTAATTGATTTAATCAGTGGAGTCAACTTTTGGAAGCCA
>JAUVIB010000300.1 GCA_030592985.1 Calditrichaceae bacterium
AATACCACGCCTTTTTATTGGATGCTTCTCAACCCCGTGGTATCAGCGGCGGGATTGTACTGGCTCTCAGGGACGGACCTCCGAATTTTGAAATGGTTGGAATGATAAATGCAATTGACGCCGATTTTGGCAAAATACTCGTTCCGGACAGACGCGCTAATAATAAGTATGACCGTCCCGGAAGACCCTATACAGGAAAAATTTACACAAAATTGATTCCCACAATTTCCTATGGCATTCAATATGCCATATCTATGGAATCTATTTTGAATTTTCTGAAAAAAAATAAAAAAATCCTGCAATCTCAAGGATTTGAAATGAATAATTTTTTTAAAACAAATCCTGAGCGATAAATTTTTTAACGGAGAGAACGGTTGAATATTACACTTCGGGCAAAATTAATCTTATTTGCAACCATATTGGTATCGGTAATAATGATTAATGTCACCTATTTCTATACGTTAAGGGAGATTAAATCTAAGCGTAATGTTGCGCAGGACCATATTCATATGATTGCTAAGAATATAGCCACCATTCAACTCCTTGATCGTCAGGAATGGGATATTTACCAAAATTTTATATCCCAGTTAATGATATATAATCCTGATATCATTTATATCGGGATTTTTGACGCCCGAAATAAACTGCGTGCACATACACTAAACACTACTTTGATAGATATTACAGAGTCTAAATTAACACGCAGGCAGGAAATTAATTTGATTTTGCAAATGGAACAAGGCGCTGTTTCCGACGAAAGTAAAAATGATATGCAAACCGAAATTGTTGATATTCGTCTTGGGAACCGTATCCTCGGTAGTGTTCATGTCGGTTTTTCTATTATTCACATTAACCGCGAACTTCAATATGGGATTTATCTTAATATATTCTTAGGTGCGATGTTTATTATTTTTTTTAGCCTGGCAGCCGCCTATTTCGGTAGAAGATTAACAAAGCCATTAGAGACACTCAGTAAAGCGATGGAAGCTGTTAATGAAGGGAAAATGGAACTGCTTACACCACAGAGTCGCGATGAAGTTGGGAAACTAACAGTTTCTTTTAATCAGATGATAAGAGGATTGAAGGAACGTAATATTATTGAAGAGCTTGGTAAGGATCTAAGCGCCACTTTCCGCATCGAAGAGTTAGCGCCGCTAATCAGGAAACATTTAAAATCAGCTACCGGCGCACATAGTGTACGTCTTTATTTACAAGACAGGGAGAATACAAAAATATTTAGGGAAGCAGTCGCCCGCGAGAATCAAAACGATATATTACAAACCTTAAATATTAATGAAACTTGTGAATCATTTTTAAAGAACCATCAGAATGGCTTTATGATACAGGATGCCCCTCTTGAAATAAAGAATTGTTTGAGACATGAACAGGAAAGAAGCAATGGACTGGTATTAATAATGACTTTAAAAAATGCCATCTTAGGCATGCTCTATTTTGAGCTTAGGGAAAATGAGTATCAATTTCATCACAAACAGATTCAATTTGCCTCTTTTCTGGCAAATCAGGCAACAATTGCTTTGGAAAACACACTTATTTATGAAGACTTGCAGGAACAAGACAGAATAAAACACGAGTTCGAAATTGCAAGAAAAATGCAAGAGAAACTTCTACCGGGTGATATGCCGGAAATTCCCGGTATACAAATCGATGGCGTTTGCTTGCCGGCTCTGGAACTCGGGGGCGATTATTATGATTTCTTTACAATTGACGATAATCACTTAGGGATTGCCATCGCCGATGTCTGCGGAAAAGGGGTTTCTGCATCCTTTTATATGGCTGAAATTAAAGGCATGATGATGCAGTTAACAAAAAGTTTTCGCTCTCCAAGAAAACTCCTTATTGAATTAAATAAAATGCTGTATCATAGTTTAGAAAGAAACTCGTTCGTAACAATGATATATGCTGTATTAAATATCTCTGAAAAAAAACTAACCTTTTCCAGGGCCGGGCATAACCCCATATTGAAATGTAATTCGAGGGGTGATAGTGAACTATTTACACCTAAAGGTATTGGGTTGGGCATAGATAAGGGTGTACTTTTTGAAAAAAATTTACAGGAACAAACAATCCTTTTAAGGAAAAACGAAATAGTCCTCTTATACACCGATGGCATCGTAGAAGCAATGGATGACAGGGAAGAGATGTTTGGAGAAGAAAAACTGCTTGATATCTTAATAAAAAATCGTCATGAACACCCATTCAAAATCAAAGAAATTGTTTTGGAAGCACTCACTCGATTTTTAAACTCAGGATTTGCCCAGGATGATATTACAATGATAATTATAAAAAATACCGGCGAATAATGAAACCATTTAATAAATTAACCGTAAATAATTATATCATTATTATTATAAAGGCGTCCGTATGAGACTTAATATTTTTATAACGTCTGTTATATGGATTATTCTATCATCTGCAATAATGCAAAGTTGTAATAATTCTCAGCCGGGAAAAATTAAACTATCGCAAGATTATTCAAATCAAAGTGACAAACCAAAAACTACATTAAGTACCCTCCAAATTTACCCGAAAGAGCAACAAAATATTGCCATTTTTAAATTTAAGAACAAGACGAATCAACCTTCGTTGGATTGGTTGCAACGAGGACTTGTTGATCTTTTTTCTAATGAATTATCTCAATCACCATTTCTTAATATCGTCAATTTGACACATCTAAATGAGCTATCAAACGAGATTAAAAAAAATCCGAAAGCGTATAAAGATATAAACCTCGCCGTTGCCCGAAAATCAAACGCCCAGATATTTCTAATTGGCCGATATTATTATGAAGGCGACAGTTTGTGTATAGATGTGGAACTGTTCAATGTAAACAGCGGTAAACTATTCAAGATGGAAACAGTGTGCGGGGCAGGCCTGGAAAGGATATTTTCCATCGTAGGAATACTATCCAACCGACTAAGAAATACACTGCTTAACCAAGATGATAAAAAAATGACTCCGGCACAAGATTTTACAGAAATCACAAATTCGCTTGATGCATTTCGCTGCTACTCTAAAGCCATGGATTATTATGATCAATTTATCTGGGATAAAGCTCTTGAATTTCTAAAAAATGCGGTAAAATACGATACAACCTTTGCTATTGCTTATTTTAAATTAGCCCAATTGGAATTTAGCAATAAGAACCATGAAGTTGGCGAACGGTATTTGGCAATTGCGGAAAATTTAAAAGAAAACTTAACGCCTTCTGATAGACTTGCCCTTAATCTATTTATAATTAGGAGAGAGAAGGGTTTTGAAGCCCACTTTAAAGCTTTAGAAGAGGCTGTTTATGATAATCCTTCAAATGTTGAACTTCGCATCGACTTGGCAAGAAGATATAGACATCTCGGTTTTTTCGACAAGGCATTAGAACATTTTGAAATAGCTCTTGATTATGACCCCAGTAGAAAATCTATTTATAATGATATTGCTTATGCCTATATGTTTATCGGTGATTATCCTTCTGCTTTGCGTTCCATTGATAGATATTTACAACTATCTCCTAATGAGCCAAATCCTTTTGACAGTAAGGGAGAAATATTATTACAATCCGGAAACTTTAAAGAAGCAAAAAATGAATTTGAAAAAGCCTTGAAAATATATCCTGATTTCAACAATTCAATTGTCAGAACAACCGAAATAAATATTTTTACCGGCGATAAAAAAGAGTCGTGGGAGTTTATTAAACGTCTATCTAAAATAGAGAAGCTACAGCAAGGATTTGCCGATTTCAATCATTACAGATTAATCCATTACTGGAAATTTGGCGAGTTTGATAAATTTAAAAAACAAATATCAAAAAATCTTAATAAAAAAGATATTGAACTTACCGATATTTTTCTCGCTGCGGATTTTTATGCATCTATCGATGATTCAGTAAATGTAACTTCAATTTACAAAAAGGCTTTTTCTTATTTTAAGAACCAATTAGACAATGATATTGATTATGATAAAAACATCAATTCACTTAGAATATTTACACTTGTTTCCGGCTATAAACCAAGAGAATGCATAAAATATTTGAAGCAAAATATTGATACAAAAAAAAATGCACAGAAAAAAATGGATATATACTTCACATTAGGACTGCTTTCTGCGCGTGCAAAACAACTTGACCAAGCAAAAAAGTATTTTGAATTGGCTAACCTTCCTAATTTTCATAATCTGCTAAAAAAAATTCGTAACACGAATTGGAACAATACATGGAAATATGTATTTGAATCTTCACAATATTTTAACAAAGGGATGCCAGCTTCTTATCTTCAGGCTGAAATGCTATTGAATATTGGTAAAGAGAGCGGACGCAAAGACCTCGAAGTACTTGCACGCATGATGAAAGCACAGTATTACAAGCAAAATGATTTACCTGGAAAAATGGAGCGGGAGTTTAATCTTGCCGGTATTCCCACTGAAGATAAATGGCTTTTTTTAGGCCCGTTCAGCTCGAGTAATATTAATGGCTTTGATTTCAAATATATCCGCGAAGATGATGTTAATTCCATTCATGATGTAAAGCATAATAACATTACATATCGCTGGCACCATGCGGATGATCGGTTATGTGACGGTTATATAGACCTTAAAACAGTATTGGGGAAATCTGACTGGAAAACGGCCTATGCCCTGATAAAAGTGTATTCTCCTGATGAAAAAAAAGCTCAAATACGTGTTAGTTCTAGAAAGGCCTGTAAAGTATTCTTAAATGATAATCAGGTTTGGCGACATTATAATCTATATGATGATTTTATTGATCAGGACATTATTACGGTTGTATTGCATCCCGGTGAAAATAAAATCCTACTGAAATTAGCCAATAATTCCAACAATTGGGGATATTATTTTAGAATTACGGATGAGAATGGCAATGGCATAAACGACCTCAAGTATTATCCGGCAGATGAACCAACAAAAGGACTTGCTCTTAATTAAT
>JAUVIB010000402.1 GCA_030592985.1 Calditrichaceae bacterium
CTGAGCAGTTTGCGGAAGACTATTTTGAACTGCGAAAACACAAAGGAATAACCCGGGAAGATGCAGCGACAACAGTAAAAGATCCTCTGTTTTTCGGCGCTTTTATGTTAAGGAAAGGAATGGTTGAGAGTGCATTAGCCGGTTCTATAAATGCCACCGGAAATGTATTACGCGCTGCGATCCAGGTAGTCGGCTTAACAAAAGGTATCAAAGTGGTCTCCAGCTCCTTTGCCATGATTTTAAAAGATGGCAGTGAATTCACTTTTGCAGATTGTGCGGTTATTCCTGATCCTGATGAAGAACAATTAGCGAGCATTGCTATCAGCAGTACACGAACACATGAAAAACTAATCGGAACAAAACCTAATGTAGCTATGCTCTCCTTTTCCACTAAAGGAAGCGCTGCCCATCCGGCTGTTGATAAAGTAGTGAATGCTATGAACTTGATAAAGAAAAATGCGCCTGAGATAAATATTGACGGCGAACTTCAATTTGACGCCGCTCTATTGGAATCAGTCGGTAAAAGAAAGGCTCCGGGAAGCTCTGTTGCCGGTAAGGCTAACGTTTATATATTTCCCGATTTAAATTCAGCCAATATCGGTTATAAAATTGCTCAACGTTTCGGCGGCGCCGAGGCTATCGGCCCAACTATCCAGGGATTAGCCAAACCCTATAATGATTTATCGCGTGGATGCAGTGTTGACGATATCATTAATGTCGCATGTATTTGCAGTATTTTAGCGTAACGGAGGAAACATTAATGCCAACCTATGAATATATATGTCGTGACTGTGATTACGAATTTGAAGAATTTCAAAGTATTACAGCAAATCCTATTGCAATTTGTCCAAAATGTGAAGGGAAAGTAAGAAAAAAAATTAGCGCCGGCGGAGGCTTGATTTTTAAAGGTAGCGGCTTTTATATCACTGATTATAAGAAAAAAAGTACTCCATCTGTAGAAAAAACCCCCTCAAAAACCAAAACTACAGAAAAAAATAAAAATAAATCACAAAAGAAGGCAAGTTAGCTAATTTTCTTTTCATTTTAATAAATAATGTGTTAAATTATAGCAGAATTTGTGAATAAAAGTTCTTTAAATAACCAAACCACATTCTTAAATATGAAAGGATAAATAATGTCGATTTTAAAAGAAACACTTCTTAAGAAAATTAAGGAGCAACGTCCCCGTACTACAAAATTATTAAAAGAGTACGGTGATGTCAAAGTTGGTGAAGTAACAATTGCTCAAACTATTGGCGGCGCGCGCGGCGTTAGATGTTTAGTAACAGATATTTCTTATCTGGACCCCATGGAAGGAATCCGTTTCAGAGGAAAAACGATTCCGGAAACCATGGCAGCGCTTCCAAAACCGGCGGGAAAAGATTTTCCCTACGTTGAAGGCTTCTGGTATTTCTTGCTAACCGGCGAAGTGCCGACAAAAGCTCAGGTTGAAGAGGTGGTAGAAGATTTTAAAAAACGTTCAAAAGTCCCTCGATATGTAATTGACGTCCTAAGAGCTATGCCGAGGGATTCCCATCCGATGGTAATGTTCTCAACGGCTATCCTCGCCATGCAGAGAGAGTCTAAATTCACAAAATATTATTCAAGCGGTAAATTCAATAAGATGGATGCCTGGGATCCAATGTTCGAAGATTCAACCGATATATTAGCCCGTTTACCGCATATTGCAGCCTATATTTATAGAATGAAATACAAAGGCGATACTCATATTGAACCTGATTTTTCATTAGATATGGGTGGGAATTTTGCACATATGATGGGTATTGATAATCCTTATGATGACGTAGCAAGGATGTATTTTATCCTGCATTCTGACCATGAATCCGGTAATGTATCTGCTCATACCACACACCTTGTCGCTTCAGCCTTATCCGATGCATATTATGCCTTATCTGCCGGAATTAACGGTTTAGCCGGACCTCTTCACGGATTGGCTAATCAGGAAGTTCTTGGTTGGCTGCAGGGCGTTATGGTAAAATTAGAGGGAAAAGAACCTACGCCTGATATTATGAAAAAATTTGTTTGGGAAACGCTTAATTCCGGACAGGTTATCCCCGGTTATGGTCATGCTGTACTGAGAAAAACGGATCCCCGATATGCTTCTCAAAGAGATTTCTGTCTTAAACATTTGCCGGACTATCCGCTATTTAAGTATGTTGATATGCTCTATCAGGTAGTCCCGGATATTCTTGTTGAGCAGGGTAAAGCCAAAAATCCATGGCCGAATGTTGAC
Organism: Calditrichaceae bacterium; assembly: GCA_030592985.1. Lineage (GTDB taxonomy): Bacteria > Calditrichota > Calditrichia > Calditrichales > Calditrichaceae > JAUVIB01. The sequence continues at coordinate 2,255 of JAUVIB010000402.1, forward strand.
GCACAATCCGGTGTTATTCAATGGTACTACGGATTAACCGATTATGATTTCTATACGGTGCTGTTCGGCGTTGGCCGGGCAATCGGTGTTTTGGCTAATATTACATGGGATCGCGCACTAGGCTATCCTCTCGAACGTCCGAAATCACTGACAACAGCAATGTTGGAAAAAACTGCAGGAATAAAATAATTAGCAAAGCAGGGAATATTTAAAGCAATTAAAGGCGTTCTAATAGGACGCCTTTTTTATTTTATGGCGGATTCAATTTATACAATAATCGGGGGAGGAAAACGAAATGGATTTTAAACTTAAAATACGATTTCCCATACTTGCGGTGGGTATTTTTACACTTCTAATCGGCATTTGGGTAGGATTGCAAAGAATGGGCTGGCAGTTCCCCGGCTTTGAAGGTAAACTAATGATGCTGCACGGACCATTAATGATCGCCGGGTTTTTGGGAACGGTAATCGGTATGGAAAGAGCCGTTGCCCAAAACAAACTCTGGCAATATCTGGCGCCTTTTTTTAACGGTCTCGGCGCTCTTTTAACCATTATAGGGGTGGAGCGAAGTCTGGCTGCTATTATGTTCTCTTTTGGAAGCTTGGTTCTGCTGATTATTAATTTTGAATTGCTGCGTAAACATCCATCGATGCATATGGCCATCATGTTTTTCGGCGCCATATCCTTCTTTGTGGGCAATGTTCTCTGGCTTAACAACGTTCCCATATACCATATTGCCATGTGGTGGTCATCCTTCCTCGTTTTAACCATTATGGGAGAAAGGCTGGAATTAAGCCGTATTTTACAGATTACCAAAGGCGTAAAAAACTTTTTTATAAGCGGAAATATTATCTATTTTGTCGGTATCATAATCGCAACTTTTAATTTTTCTCTTGGTATGCGTATAACGGGTATTGCCTTATTACTGCTTTCCTACTGGCTGCTAAAATATGACATGGCCAAACTTTCCGTAAAACAACCCGGAATGCCGCGTTTTATTGCCCTATCGCTTATAATTGGCTATGTTTGGCTTGCCATCGGTGGAATTCTTGCTGTTTTTCTCGGTGATACTCCTGCCGGCTTTTATTATGACGCCATTTTACACGCCGTTCTTCTTGGATTTGTATTTTCTATGATATTCGGCCATGCTCCGCTTATTTTTCCCGCCATATTAAACGTTACTATGGTTTTTGGTAAACGCTTTTATATTCATCTTTACATGCTGCACCTGACACTGCTTCTCCGTGTTGTTTCCGATCTGTTTTTATGGAATAGCGGCAGACTATGGGGCGGGATTTTAAACGGAATTTCCATCGTACTGTTTTTTATTATGACGGTTACTTCCATACGGAAAAATAATCCGCAATGATTAAAGAGGAAAAAGGCAGGGACCATTTAATCCCTGCCCCCTA
>JAUVIB010000247.1 GCA_030592985.1 Calditrichaceae bacterium
CTCTTTACACTTTTGCTTTTGCTTTTGCTTTTGCTTTTGCTTTAGTTTTTGCAGGTTTAATCATACTTTCAAGAAAGTAAAAATAAAACAGAACCATCCCGCTTAAAAGAAGAATTAAAACGCTATATTGATGAATGATCAATAGCATTTCCTGTCCTTCCGTTCCAAAAATCGGATACATACTTAATAGAATTGATGCAGCCGCTGGAACAGATGATGCTACAAAGAGCCATATTAATAATTTCTTCCAGGTTTTCAATCCTTCTGTTTTTTTCTTTTTATCACCCGAAAAAAAGTTTTTAATATAAACCCAATCTTCTAGTGTGAAAGTTTGTTTTTCAATTAATAGCAGAACAGTTATCATTAATGAAATTAAAAAAAACGGCGCAATTGTTATATGGACCATTAAAAGGGCGCCCTCAAGGGGGCTACCGACAAAAATTACAGGAACCATAGCGCTTAAAACCATGAGTGTAGTAAGTCCCCATGTTAAATTTAAAAATAAATTTTTAACTGATATGACTACTGATTTATTGTCGCCCTTTCCTTTAATTATGGAAAGAGATGAGTTAAAACCGGTACTCATAAAATTAAGAATGTCAGCAATCTTCAAGCCTCTTTTCTTGAAATTCTGATATAATAAGTATTTTACAATTATAATCGCTACGATTAAAATAATTCTATACATTCATTTTCTCCTTTTCCCTTAATCTTTTTGTGATAAAAAGATGGTTAATTTTCCAAGTCCCCTGAATGCATAGATAATCAGAACGGCAAATATCACAAAAACACCTATCATTATTATTATTTTCAACCATGGTCGAAAGAAAAAGGTAAATGAAAACACCCATTCTCCGATTGCACTCTTCTTTTCAAATGCTGTCATACGAATCGATGCATTTTTAATGGAATCAACAGGTGTATCCACCAGTACTCTACCAAAATAAAAGGGTGCATTCACTGCATGACAATCGGAGCAGCTATTAACTCCCAACGACTGCCTTGCCGGTCTGACATCATGAGCAATGGCCCAACTGTAAGGATTTGCCGCCGCGTGATCGATTGTTATTAACTGACCAATGGCATCAATCTGATAGACCTTTCCACCACTTACAAAAACGGGCGATTCGACAGCATTATCATTCGTTGATATCAATGAATCAAGAATCAATTTTACAGTGTTTTCATTGAATTTCAGCCAGCTACCTATTAATAAAGTATCCGTATTTTCAATAAAAGATGAAATTATATCTGAATAGCTATTTATATTTAATGGCTGTATGGAATCTCCTGTCATTGTTCCCCAATAAGAAGGCCAAATCAGGTTATAGGGAGCAATCTTTCCATCTGCGTCTTCAGAAAAAACAGGGGATATAATATGAGGAAGCGCTGTTCCTGACTTATTGCTCCCATGAACACCAAGCGCATGTCCCATGGATGTTTTAACAAAAATACTTTCATCCTTTGGTATAGGACCCGAATGGCATGCGGTACAAGTTAATTCTGTAAAATGAATAATAGGCATGCCGTCATGCTCCGGTCTCGGCGCTTTATGGTCTCCATTTCCAAGATGACATCCTTCACAGGTTTCTGTACCGGCTATTTCTTCACCTTTTTCCTGATAACTACGTGATATGGCATGATCTAATCCGTTTTTATGGCAGTCAACACATAACATGCCTGCTTGAATATGTACATCACCACTATGTTCCCACTTCTCTGTTTCTGCCTCAATCGTTGAGTGACAAAAATAACAACGATCATTGGGAGACTTCCCTGCTAAATCAAAAAACACTTCCTGTTTCTGATTAAAATTATGAACATTATAATAAACATGTGGCGACATCTGTTGCTCCAAATCGGGAGCCTCTCCCCTATAGATATCATAATTTATAGGCAATTCTTTTGCGGAACCGAGTACTTTAGCAAGACCACTGGCCGCTGTAGCTGCCCAACGAAAATTCTGCTTTTTCAACTGATCGGCATATTCGGCCTGATCTTGCGCATGATTAGCACTATGACAGCTTAAACAGTTAATCTCAATATTACCGGTTACATCCCATCGCATTATATCATCGAGAGGCCGTAAATCTTCATTCTCACCAATTCCGCCACCTGGCATTTGACGTCCAAATTCTTGAATAAACTCCATGGCTGTCATACCTAAATCCTGTGGTTTAAAAACACCTTTCCAATCGCGTAATGACATTGGAATCTGGGTGCCTGTTTTTTTATCCACATATAACCATGGATGCCCGGGGCGCCCATCATCAATCTCTTTATTACCCGCGTTGAAATGCCAGCCATTCATTATTTTATTATAATCATGACATTTTCCGCATGTAATTACTGTGGAAAATGGTAACTGCGGCCTATCTGTTGTCCAAACAACAGCGCTATCCTCATCAAAAATTTGTATTAAATGAACAGGATTTGTTCGGCTTCCATCACTTTTATCTCCAATTTTCAAAGTTTCTGTTTCTGCCTGCCCCATAAGGGTATAGCCTAAAAACATTCCCAAGAAAATTAATATTTTATTTTGCATAATTTTTCCCTGAAATTATCATATTTTAAATTCATTCGGACTGTATTTAATTTTTCTACCTGTTTCCACAGCTTTATTTACCTTCAATACGGCAACCGCTGTTTCATATCCAACTTCCACAGGACAATTTAATTCCGCTTTTCCGCGAATAACATCAAAAAAGTTTTCCAAATGCGGTTTATGATAAGGATCATTGAAAATAATAGGAATTTCAAATTTTGGAGGAGCTAATGTCTCCCGCACATCCAATACAACTCCCGGATCCGGTTTCCATTCCTCCACCGGTGCTTTTAAATATTTTTGCTCAACCCATTTTTGCCAATCCGGCGCTGATTGCTCTCTAAAAACACCCAGCCGGGCAGCAGATTCGGAAATTTGTAACGTTCCCTGGTCTCCCATAAACGCTTCAAAATATCCTTCATAACTATTTGATGTAATTGTTTGATAGAAAGCGCGAACCTTACCATGTTGCTTTGAATCATATTCAAAAAGTGTTTGAACCGTATCATACCATTCATGCGTTTTTTTATCATAATAATCGGTACCGCCACTTGCTATTACTGAAGATGGGTTTGCTCCGAGAAACCAGCTGAAAATATCAATTTGATGGGAACCTAAATCTACAATAGGACCGCCGCCTAATCCTTTATACCAGCGCCAGTTACGAAATTGCCCCATATTTTTAAATCCGTATTTACGTAAAATCGGACCCGGGATGGTATATTTTTTTGGCCAGCCAATATCGGGTTGAACACCACGGTTCCATTGAGCATTTATGGTTGTAATTTTTCCCAATAAACCGGCTTCCGACAAAAGCGTATTATAACTGTAACGATATCGGGGATTACTCCTTCGCTGATGCCCTACTTGTACAACTTTACCAGAACGATTTGCTGCCCGTACAATACGTTTGGCGCCTTCTAAAGTATTGGACATCTCTTTTTCACAATAGACATTTAAACCCGCGTTAAGACAAGCCTCAGCATGATCAGCATGCCAAAAATCAGGCGTAGCAATAATAACTGCATCTAACTCTTTTTCGTTGGCCAGCATATCCTGGTAATCTACATAGCGATTTAATTGATGGCCATATTTTTTAAGAGTGCGATATGTTCTTTTTAGGTTAAAATCGGTCCAGATATCACACACGGCTTTGAATCTCAAATTAGGTATTTTCAGCATGGCATTCATTAAAACCTGTCCTTCAGCGCCCGCACCGAGAAGAGCAATATTTATATCATTACTGTCATTAGCGCGAGCCTTAGTCATAATCATCGGGGCAAACATCATTCCGGCGCCAATCACTCCGCTCTTTTTTATAAAACTTCTCCTACCCATCGATTTTGACTGGGTTTGAGCCGGTTTCATTTTTTCACCAGTTTTCTTATCCATTTTATGTCCTCTTTATTCGATTTATATTTTATAATTCTTTTAAATGAATATTTCGGTACTCAATTTTTGTACTATGATTTTGGAATCCAATATAACCTTTTCTTCTAATAATACCCGGGTGATCTTTAACCTTCTCCATGTAATCAATTAGATTTACATTATTAATTTCCACATCATTAATAACAATTTTCACCGATGGGCCAACACAGGTAATTTCCATTTTCTGCCATTCATTAGCATGTTTTGTCACTCTTTTTGCAGGCGCCTGTACCGAATAGACACTACCGGTATACTGCCAAGGCTGCAACGTTTTATATTTATCTCCATAATCATCTAATACTTGTATTTCCATTCCTGCATAAGCCGGATTTCCTTCTCTTAATGCTCTTATGAAAACCCCGCTATTACCATTTTCAGGGAGACGGAATTCCAGATCTAATTTAAAATCGGAAAATTGACGGATTGTAGATATCCAACCGCCGCCACTGCCGCTTGTGGTTAAGAGACCGTCCACAACATCCCATTTTCCGTTTCCAACAATTTCCCAACCATTAAGATTCTTTCCGTTGAACAAGCTGCCGTTAAAACGAGGCCCTTGCGGTACCAACTCTTTAATAAAAATATTCTTAAAATATAAGGGTGTATGATGTGACTGTAATTCAATTTGTTCTACCGGATAGATAGGTTTATCCCGTTCCCAGTAGTTTTCCATAACAACGTTGTCAACTATTATAACATCATTAAGATAAACTGTTACCCGCTCACCTCGCATGATAATATGAAAAGTGTTCCATTCTCCTACCGGATTATCCGCATTTCTTAAGGGGTTATTTTCATGTATTTTATTATTATACAATCCACCGGAGCCTACGGACCTCTGTTCTTCATTTGACGGGTCCCAAATTTGTATTTGTGGTGTACCGCGCAGATAGAGACCGCTGTCTCCATGTTTTTCTATTTTCCAATCCACAAATAATTCAAAATCACGATAATCCTTCTGAGTACACAAGTGACTTCCTTCTCCGTCAAAATAGAGAACACCATCAATCACAGTCCAATGCTTACGCATCAATTTATCCGCTTCAGTTTGCGCTTTTTCCAATTCATCGGCTGACATTGCGGCTCTTTTATAAGGATTAGCCACCAAACCTTTCCAGCCATTTAAATTTTTTCCGTTAAACAATGCAGTAAAGCCATCGGGAGTTTCACGTAATTCTTCGCTTTCTCTGCGGTATTGATGCAGTGCTTCCTTCAATTTGTCTCCTGCATTTGCTTCTATGATAGCGAAAGCAATTTCTTCTCCTTTTAAAGATTCTTTTCCTTCTTCAGTTGATGCTATTCTTATTGCTGTAGTGGATGCTGTTAAACCCAGTTCTGTATTATCAATTCTTCCTGCAACATAGTTTAAAGCGTTCACTGTTTTTAAATTAGCAATATCGGCAATGATCTGTTTTCTCATATCTGCATCTTTGGCAGATGCTAATAAATCATCATAATAAGTTAGCTCCGTCAAATCGCCGAGGCTATTTTCACGTAATAACCTCAGTACACTTCGTACAGATAATACCCGATATTGTTCATCTTTGCTGGTTTTCACAATAGCTATCAGGTGATCTATAGCAGCA
>JAUVIB010000073.1 GCA_030592985.1 Calditrichaceae bacterium
CTATCGGGAATCTAAATTTCATCATTTAGATTCCTGCTTAAAACATGCAGGAATGATCTACTTTGAGTTTTTAAATGAAAAAAATATAAATTCAATTCCTGCCAAAAAATACACGAATATTAGTAATAAGATACTAAATTGAGTGACTTTTACTGTCATCGAATTTACCTGCCCAAGGCATGGAGAAGCGAAAACGACCCGTCAGAGTCCGGGCAGGCGTGGTGATCTCTCGTGAGATTTCTTGCCCGCCTAAGGCGCGGCTTCGCACTCACTGGGTTTTCCGCAATAATAAAATTTTATTTGGCTTACACTGACAATCATTCAAATCAGGTATTATAATTCTACAGTATTTGAAATAATTATATTTATCCAGATATATAATAGGAATAATTATCACCTATTTTCAAACATTCTTTAATAGCAACAATGCTATCTGAACAGCTAACATCAAATAACGATGTTGCAGCGACACTTACAGCCAATTGCAAAGTATCTTCAATTTTCCAGTTTTCATGCAGGGCATAAAGTACACCTGAAGCAAAAGCATCTCCGGCGCCAACTGTACTTTTTATTTTATCTTTAGGGATCTGAACTGCCCCTTGGATTATCTCTTCTCCATTTTTATTTAAAGCATAAACTCCTAATGGGAAATGAATAAAAACCCACTCTTTCACACCATAACTAAATAGCATGCTCGCTGCTTTTCTCAATGCATCCAATTCAGGAAAATTTTCTTCAAGTTTGATTCCGGTAGTTCTTTCAGTCTCAAATTCATTTATAAATAAATAATCAACAAAAGGTAACGCAGGTATTACAACTTTTTGGAAACGATCACTATTTTCACTTACAATATCTATTGATGTTTTTAATCCGGAATTTTGTGCGCTACGTAAAATATTCGCTGCGCCTGTCATTCCCGTTTCATCGAGTTCATCAAGTTTATCTAATAATAATAAATAACCAAGATGAAACATTTTTTCCCTGGAATTATTAAAATTAAAATACTCCTTGTCTAATAAAGCGTTAGCTCCTCGTTGATGAAAAAAAGTTCTTCTTCCTGTTAACTCTACAGTCATTACATCAGTGTAAGAAGTGGGCACCTTTTTAACCACATGAAGATTTGATATCTCAATTTTATTTTTCCCACACTCTTTTTTAATCCATTGGCCGTATGAATCATTACCTATCACGCCAATCGCTTTAAGCGGAAATTGTGCACCCATTTTTGAAAGATTTTTTAGTACATTAAACGGCGCGCCTCCGTTATTTAAATATTCTTCTTTTATATTAGATAGTGAATCCTGAACAGGAAAGACATCAATTATCTTTATATGATCAACTATCCAATTTCCGGCAGCAATAATTCCGTTTCTTTCAACAATTGAAGCCATACTAATCACTCCCTTTCAATTCAACCATAACACAAATTTCATCACTATATCCATGAGAATAAAAATCAGAATAATGATTTTTAATTTTACTCCATATCTCAAAATGTTTGAACTCGGTTTCATTTCTATATTAATAAAAATTTGTTATTCCCTATTAATTAATGCATTTCTGCTTCAATTGTCTTTATAGCAGGTCTGTAATAATTGAATTGAACATTAGGATGATCAGCTAATAGGGACATTGGAACGGAGGTATCAATTATTTTTTTTGAAATCATTAAAGCCGTTAGTCGCATACCAAAAGGATTATCATGTGTACCTGCATGCCAGATTGATACTTTTTCGGACTTCCATGTTTCAACAGGACCGACTGTAATAGCTTGTTTGGGAACACCGACTACATAACCTCCACCCGAAGTTCTGGCATTTTGCGCTAATGTAACCGGGTGTAGATTTATCACGCGAGCCGAAAGTTTACGAAACTCTTCCGGTGTTGGCGGTTTATCTTTATATTTTCCTTCTCTTTTGAATGGGTCATTAAATGCCCAATGTTTTACATCTCCTTGTCCGCCTTGAATAACGGCACACTTAATTTCATCATAACTTGCTGTATATTCAGCAAGTGAATCGGCCTTCGGGAAATGTAAATTCTCCTCGGGTATTCTTAGCTCCGGCTTTATTCTATTAAAGCACAATTCCATATCGGCTCTGGCAAAAGATAGTGGATGCGATTCCGGAGCTTCTTTTCCATCAATATACCACTCATCCATTCCCCAGAAATGAGCATATTTCAAAGATATTTCAAGAGTGTTTACAATATCTGCAACTAATGGCAACTGCTCCGTTGGTCCGACAGGTCCGCATATCCCAACAGGATTTGAGCTGGTTGCTTGTTTCCATGTAGTTATATATTCAAGTGCTTCTGCTAAATAAAATGATTCTAAAGTTTCGTAAAAAACAATTTTAAAACCAGGACGTGAAAGCTCAAGTAAATCCTTCTCAGTTAGCTTTGCAGCTTCTTCCAATATTTTCTCATCAAGTGTTGTATAATCCCACCAATCTTCAGCCAACATGCTCTTTTTCCTTAACATTTTTCCTCCATAACTCTATTTCAATTTTATTTTTTTACGAAAGATTAACCATAAAACACAAATTTTTTACATTCCACACTATTTAAGAATTAACTCATCAGACTACTTTTGCAGCTGATTATGGTTCACTTATTTCTACATCAATCAGGCGCTGTTTGGCATTCAAATCTACTTCATATTAGTTTTATATTTCTCTATATATTTCTGATCAAGTTCTTTTGAGTCTTTATAATAAGTTCTTAATTCAGATAGTTTTACTTTTAAATTTTCCACTACATCAGCATAGTCAGGATCGTTATAAACATTTTTCATTTCTTGCTGATCCTTTTTACGGTCATACAATTCCCATTCGTCCACATCGTAGTAAAAGTGGGCTAATTTGTATTCTTTTGTAACAATTCCATAGTGACGTTTTACCATGTGCACAGAAGGATATTCATAGTAGTGGTAATAAACAGCATCACGGCTCCATTGTTCATCATTGCCTTTTAGCAAAGGAATCAGACTTTCACCTTGCATATCAGCAGGAGCTTCTATTTGTGCTGCTTCCAAAAAAGTTTGGGCAAAATCTAGATTTTGCACCATCTCATCATTAGTAATGCTTGCTTTCACCTCTTTTGGCCAACGAATCATCAATGGTGTTTTAAAAGATTCATCATAAATAAATCGTTTATCAAACCAACCATGTTCGCCAAGGTAAAATCCTTGATCTGAAGTATAAATTACGATCGTATTTTCAGTCAGACCATTTTTATCCAAATAATCCAAAACCCGTCCTACATTTTCATCTACCGATGAAATACAAGCTAAATAATCTTGCATATACCGTTGATATTTCCAACTCATTTTTTCTTTATTACTCATTAAAGGCCAATTATTTTCAAAAAAGAGACTTATTGAATCCAAAACAGGGTCGTAAAATGATCGTTGTAAATCATTGATACGCGCATATCTTCCATTAAAGTGATCTTTATTTTCCTTGATTTCCGGCTCTACTTTCCCCATTTTAATAATCGTTTCAGGTCTTATTTTCATATCATGGCTATAGTACATGTGGTGAAGCAGATTCATTTCTGCAGTTTTTGCTGCGGTGCCTCTGTTTACATAATCATCAAATAAAGTCTGAGGCTCAGGGAAATGCTTTTTGCTAAATTCTTCAAACTTTTCCGGACTTGGCCACCATGGACGATGTGGCGCTTTATGCAGGTACATCATTAAAAATGGCTTCTTCGGATCCCGCTTTTTATCTAACCAACCAATTGTAAGATCGGTGATGATATCTGTTACATAACCAGTGATTGTGGTATCTCCCGTATTGGTAATAAAATCTGGGTTGATATAATTCCCCTGACCGGGTAAGATCATAAATTTATCCACTCCTTTGGGATTGTTACCAAAATGAAGCTTACCAAACATAGCCGTTTGGTAACCCGCTTTCTGAAACAATTGAGGAAACGTAATCTGTGTTGTGTCAAACGGTGTTCTATTATCTATTTTACCATTGATATGATTGTGTTTTCCGGTAAGAATAGTTGCTCGGGAAGGAGCACAAATGGAATTGGTTACACATGCATTAGTGAACAAAATCCCTTCGTTGGCTATTCTGTCAATATTTGGTGTTTTAATCAACCGGCTGCTGTAAGCACTGATTGCCTGATAGGCATGATCATCAGACATTATGAAAAGAATATTAGGCCGATTAGGTTCAGAATATTTTCCGTTACACCCTACGCACAAAACTAATAATAATATTAATAAATAAAAGGTAATAATTTTCATTATTTGCATTTTCCTAATTTAGTAATTTTATCATTAATCACGACAGATAGTACTTCCTGTTCAAAGTATCTATTTGAAAATATTAATTTATAACCAATGCTGTGAAAACCTTATAAATTTAGAACGCCGCTTCCTTTGGTTGGCCGGCAAATGAACATTTCCGGTTCAAGGTCTTCCGATTCATAATATTTTTTTTCCATAGCTCGATAAAGTGCATCATAAGCATCCTCTTTAACAAGAACCATAATACAGCCCCCTAAGCCCGCACCGGCGATCTGTGCTCCTTTTACACCTTCTACTGAAAGAGCAATATCAACCATCTTATCAATACCTGCAACACTGCAGCTATATGAGCCTGATTCATAAATCAAATCATTATTTGCAGAATTGCTTAACTTGTCTAATATTTCATCTAGGTATTGTGGTGAAAATGGAAGAGATTTGTTATCATTGTTGTTTTTTACAACCCGGTCGCCATTATGGGAAATATTCATCCAGCGACCGAACTCATCCACATCCCCGGCTTGTAATAAGTTAATAGAACGGCGGCTACGCTCAATTTCTGAAAAACCATAAATCACCACATTCCTGATGGGATAACGATCCAATTTATCAGAATACGTTGATAAATATTTTTCAGTAATATTGGCAGATAGAGTATTAATTATCTCTTCCCGACTCATGGAAATAGGCATTTTTTTTATCAGGCGAAACAGGCTGCTCTCATCAATATTTAGATTTTCTGTATTAATATCGCGTAAGTGACTAATCTTATGAGCATACTGCGGATTTTCTTTTTTAAACAGTTCCCGGCCAATATGAAAACAAGAAACGCGGTGGTTGAATATATCTTTAGCGCCGGCCGTTTTGCGTGCAGTTATCTTGGAATTACATATTATCAGATGATGACCTTCAAAAGAAGGAATATCCTGAATATGTTTATCGGGAAAATAACTCATATAAGAGATCATTCCTTTTTTACAAAATTTCATCGCTGCATGATCACCTGAGCCACCACGTGTACCCACAAACCACTCCGATTCAGCGCATAATGTAACAAAATCCGCAGGCAGCAATTTAATTTTATTAATGGTCATTATGCCCTCTGCCACCGCAACAAGAAGAGCGGATGACGAACTAAGTCCTGCGGCAATGGGGATATCCCCTGTTACAAGAATATTCATCCCTTTCAATGAATCTTTAGGAAATTTCACGTTTAGTCGTGCAGTAATCGCTTTGACATATTGTACCCAATCACCATGCGCTATTTTATTCTGTTCCCTAATGGTATCGCTATTAATAAATTTCAACCAATCATCTTCATAAGTTGAAGTTAAATCTTCAATAGAAAACGAGCGATCAGGGAAACGAAGAGATTCGAGATTGCTAATATTCACCTTTTGATCGTCTCTTGGGCCGATGATGCAGTAAACATCTTTATCCACTGCCATCATATTACCAAATCCACCTTGGTGATCAATGTGCCGTCCCATGATATTGACACGACCGGGAGAACGACTTATTACAACTTTTTCATCGCCATATCGCTTTAAATATGCATTTAATAAGGACACAATTATCCGGCGTTTACTCTCTAATAACTGATTATCATCGCCATATATCTCCATTAAGGTCTGCATGGTTTTCGATACATTTTTTTTAAAAACCTCCAGCCAGTGATTTACCGTCCTAAACTCCTCTCCACTCTCTTTTTTCAAGGGTTTCTTCCTGGCGGAGTAATATTTTCTTATAACCTCAAGCTCTTCGCTTGTATTAAAAGCCATAACCTGCTGCTTATAATCCACCTGTAAAGATTGAACATTATAATGCGCTTCAGCGAGAATACCAATTATATCTGTTAAATATTCTTCCTGCTGTGCATTGTCCCGTCCCAATTGACCCAAGGCATAATACAAGGCTTCGCTTTTTATTAAATAGGTCGATAAATTAGCATGTTCCTGACCGATCTCCTCCGGCTTTAAGCGCCGTTTACCAATATGTAGATAATAGTCATCCTCTGTAAAATAATTTAGCATCGTCTCCTCCGATATGGAAGAACCCTCTTTGATCAACTCCCATACGGAACCCAGGGCAAGGGATGCTTTTTTATCATTCTTCAAGTATTTCAGTGCGATAGACTCTGCCTCTTTAGCCGGTAGAATTCTTCCTTCGGTAATTCGCTTTAAGGTATGCAGAAGGCTGCACTTTGCAATATCGAATATCTCTATATTACCAATGGGTTTTCGATCCTCAGAATAAACAATTCTTCCGGAACCGGGATTGTCATTGGAGCTCCCCACAAGAAAAACCATATCACTATGACCAGAGTAAAATTCATGGATTAATTTATTCAGAATCTCCTCTTCAAAAACTTTGTCACCGGCAACAATTAGGATATCTCCTTTATAATCCATAGAAGATAGTAATTTTGCTGCCGATTTGGCCGCATTCCCTGTGCCAAGCTGTTGTGCCTGATAGCAGAAAAAATTATTAGTACTGAGTCCTGCCGTTGCCTGCATTACCTGTTCAGCTAAATTACCCACAACGATATAGTGAGAATCAAATCCAGCTTGCTGATACGTTTCAAGAGCATGTGTAATAACCGGTTTCCCATCAATGGTAAAGCAGACTTTTGAAACATTCTGTGCGTTCATACGCGTCCCTTTACCAGCGGCCAGTATTATCGATACCATTTTCTTTTCTTTACCTTTTATATCCATTACCCATTCCCTATGAGAGTTTCATTCCTAAAACTAAACTACATTAAATCACGACACCATCTACAAGAGTCTTTTCAATATTTAAGCCGTATCCATTTTCTTTAGATGAAATCCCGGTAATTATGATATCAGCATTTTTACCAATTGCCAGACTTCCTGTTTTTTCAGATGAATTAAAGATTTCAAGAACCTTAGCTGGATTTTTACTGCACATATTCGAAGCCTTTATAAGTGCTTCATCAAAACCCAAAGGAGGATGATGTTCATTCCACACACCTTCCATTTCAGTTGTAAGCCAATTTACAAGATTGATAAACGCTTCATCCATTGTCAGACTACTTCCGAACAAGGTATCCGGACGTTCAGCCGTATGCAGATATTTACCGTCTGCACTTACCTGTCCCTTAATGCCAAGCATTTCAAACTTATCTAAACCGGACATTCTTGCAGCAAACATACTATCAGTAATCGCACATATTTTATCATAACCTTTACGTTTAATGAGATCTCTCACATAGGATTTATCCACATGATAACCGTCGACGATAATTTCCGCATACATATTTTTTTCTCTTAAAATCGTTTCCACTGCACCGCCACTAAAAAATGACTTGGCTGACGAACCGGTGGGACCATTTAATACATGAACAGCCAGTTTAAGACCGGCCTGAATGGCTTTTTTATACTCTTCTCCCGTTGCTCCGGTGTGTCCGGCAGCCGCACAAATTCCCAACGATGTAAGATGACGGATTAACCCCAAAGCCGGTTCACCCCATTCCGGCACAACATTGACAACCTTAATCAGGCCGTTAGCCTCTTTCCATAACTCATTAAATAATTGTAAACTCGGCTTATTAAAATAATTCGGATTATGGGCGCCTCTATACTCTTTTTGTTTCATAAAGGTACCCTCAATATATAACCCGCCCATAACCTTTTTCCATGGATGTGACGGTGTATTTTCTAAATAGCGGGTAACTAGCTTAAAGACATTTTTTATTTGCTCAATGGGTCCGGCAATGGTTGTGAGAATGGCACGGGTTACACCGACCTTTGCATACTCTTTCAAAGCGTTATCAAGACCGTTGTAATATTTATCCGGACTTAAATCAAACACATTATACTCAGCATCATAGACGCCGCTTGTAAGGTCAAATCCAGCCAGACCGTTGGTATGAACATCAATAAATCCGGGTAGAATATATTTACCCGATGCATTAATAATGATATCGCTTTTATTTACTTTCGTATTCTTGCCAATATTTTTTATCCGGCCGTTTTCAATTTCAATATCCCCTTCAATAAGACCATTTTCCAAAACAATCTTACCATTAATGATGTGGATCGTCCTATCCATTACTTTTCCTTTAAAATATAGATTTGATCTCTTTAAATATTCAACAAAATTTGATTTCTAAAAAAGGGAACAACCTCCTCTTCCCTTTTTTCAAGGTGTTTCAGTTTGTCATTCCCGAATGTTTCTATCAGGTAACATGCAGGAATAACAAACTTTGGGTATTGTTCCCCTATTCTGCAACACCCTGTTTTAAGGAGGAATTACTGTATTTCCTCTGTCAATGTATACTCAAGCTTTGTTTATTTACTTACTAATGTTGTTAGAGTTGTAAAATAAGCCAGGCAACAAAAATTAATACCCCAACAAACAAGCTTGCTAACAGAAATCCGCTCCAATCTTCTTTGTAACGAACAAGGAAGTTATCCCGGCGGCTTTTACTAAACCAGGTTCCGATATCCACAAGGATCAAATCCTTACCATGAAGCGCTGCTAAAGGTTTTTTACCATCTTTTTCAAGTTTTTCAGCATCCGACAACCGTTTCATGTTATCGAAGAAATTTTCAATATCTACCTTATCTTCTTCTTTAGTAAGTAAACTAACAACAACGAGTGTAATAAAACCGGCAAGCATTGCCCAGCCAAACAGGTCCGGCTGCCATTTATAAACAATCTCGAGTTTCCCTGCATCCATATAATTAAGATAATAGTATAAAGCAAAGGCTATGACAACACTAGAAAATGCGCCATAACGATTCGCCCGTTTCCATAATATACCGCCAAAAACTATTATTCCCATAAAAGCCGAAATCGTCTCAATAAATAAAAAGGCCTGAAGTACATTCTCAATATACAGAGCAAAAGCAACTCCAAGTAGCGTCAGTATAACCCCTGAATAGCGGCCTATCCATAACATTTTATTATCCGATGCTTCCGGATTGATATACTCTTTATAGAAATTTTTAGTGAACAGCGCCCCTGTATTTACCATAAAATTAGAAGCAGATGACATATTAGCAGCTAAAACCGATGCTACCATCAAACCGGTTAATCCAGGCATTAATAATACTCTGCTGGCATAACCGAAGGCCATTTCAGGATCACTAAGCTCTTGTCCGCTTTGAATTATCATGGCTGCTACAATCAGACCGGTTAATGCCCAGCCAATAGTAACCAGGCGTTTGACAAAAGATCCGTATGTTTGGCCAACACGACCGGCACGCTCTGTTTCCCCCGTAGCGCACATGGATACCATATGCGGCTGAGCCGTAATGCCCACAACACCATTTAAAGCAAGCATAGCTATGGTAAACGCCCCTATCCCCAATTCACTACTAAAAAGATTAAAAAAGTTTTCCGGCAAAACCTCACGCATTCCTGAAAAACCACCGACAGCGATTAGACCGGAAGGAATCAACATAAAAGAGAGTACGATAATCATCAAAGCTTGAATAAAATTAGCATATGCTGAGGCCACCATGCCGCCGAAAAAACTGTAGACGATAAAAGCTACCGTCATGACAATTACCACATCGTTTACAGATATTAACCCTCCGGTTGCTACTGCAATGACCTTGCCTCCGCCTTTAAGTAAAGCACCCTGTGCAAAAATAAAAAACAGAATAGCAAAGATCGAATATAAGGCGCCCATTTTTTTGCCATAACGGTCTTCTACGATTTCTCCCACAGTAGTCCGCTCACTCCTCCTATACCACGGTGCAATAAGCCAATAAAATGGAGTGATAACCATATTTTTCCATTGGTACCAGATGGCAGCAAATCCAAGTTGGAAACTGGCGCCTGTTTGAGCTACAAAATTTTCTGCATGGGTGCCCGTACCAAAAGCCTGCCCCATCATAATCCACCAACCAAATTTTCGTTCACCTCTAAAATATCCATCACTGCTTTTAATTTTACGGGTTAACCATATACCATAACCGGTAATACCCACAAAATAAATAACCACAACCAGTGTATCCAACCAATGAAATTCATTCTCCACCCTAAACTCCTTTTTATTTTGGTAATATTTTTATAAATTTATTAACAAGTAAATGTAGATGGTTAAAATACTTAAATAGTGAAAACACTTGAAATTTCAATTTAGACAAATTACTTTATTACATCAAAAAAATCTATCATTATTTGAGATCAATAGTTTGCTTGCCTGTGTTTATTATATTGTAGCGTTTTTTTTGTCGAACTAAATTTAATACTTACAATAAGTAAGCTATTTATCTGTACCCAAATTGAGCAACTGTTTATTTAATATATAGAAAATTTGATAATGAATATGCTTCCTGAGTTTTGCGCTGAGCTTTGCCTGCTCGGCTCAGCCACTTTAAAATTTTTCATTTCGCCAAATTGC
>JAUVIB010000432.1 GCA_030592985.1 Calditrichaceae bacterium
GAATCTAAATGATGAAATTTAGATTCCCGATAGCCCGCCTCAGGCGGGCGAGAATGACAAACTATAATGTCTTGAATCCAAGTTCAGCGATGAAATTTACTTTGTTGGTTCTGGCTTGTCCAGGTTAAGTTAATTATAGTGAAAATATTGTGATGATAATTTGTGGATATATAAAAATAAATGATATCGTTAGTTTGATTTTTCTCTTTATTGGCTTGAATTTACTAATTGCCGAGGAAAATATTATTTCTAATCAAATTATTATAGAGAATGAACTGAAATCGACCTTAGATTCAACTATCGGATCAACCTTTCTCAAAGGAGAAGATTTAATAATTAAGTACAATCATCTTAGTGATGAAAAAATTGCATTTCTCAAAACCCTTTTTATTAAACACTTTACAAGCAAGGGATTGATTGTTCGTAGAGATTCTGCTAAATATAAAATCGAAATAGAACAATTCGAAACAAATATCGTTTATAAAAATATAACGGGGAGTGTCTGGGGGGTAGGTGATATGGCTGAAAGAAATGTTTCTATAAAGTTGGATGGGTGGATTGAAAAGTATATAAATAATATGTATGTTCCGTTTCGTGTGGATAGAAGAATTATAGATGAGATAAAATTTAGTAATATTCAGGGGATTGAAAAAAGTCCTTATTCTTTTACAACAGGCAGGATGTTGAAAAAAACATCATGGATTAGTTATATTGAACCGATAGTAGTCAGTATTTCGGCTGCAACAGTCATCATATTGTTTTTTGTATTAAGAACCTGATTTGAATAAGAAAGGAATTGTATAAGGTGTTAAAAAATCTATTTATATTAATAGTTTTAATCACAGTAATATTAGACTGTGCAGGGAATAAACCAAAATCTTCCTTAACGGCTGAGGAATACTTTAAATTAGCAATTGAAGAATTTAACGATGAAGATTATTTTGAAGCGAATCAGGATTTTACTGTTATCGTATTTCGGTTTCCTGGTGGCGTTATAGCTGATAGTGCTCAATTTTATCTTGGTGAAACCCATTATAAAATGGGGGAATTTTTAATAGCCGCTTCTGAGTATGAAAAACTGGTTACTGATATGCCTAATAGTTCGCTGGTTCCACAGGCACAGTATAAGCTTGCAGAAAGCTTCGAACAAATGTCTCCGCGTGCTGAATTAGACCAATCTTATGCCATAAAAGCCATCCGCGCTTATCAGACCTTTGTAGAAGATTATCCCAGAGATCCCTTAAAAGAACAGGCTGAGAAGAAAATGTTAGATCTTCGTAGTAAACTCGCCCTAAAAGATCTGAAATCTGCTAAAATTTATCGAAAAATGAGAAAATTTAAAGCAGCAATTATATACTATGATTCAATACTACATGATTATTATGATACGGAATGGGCAGATGAGGCTATGTATGGTAAAATTTTAACATATATTGATATGGGTGATTATGGAGCGGCAAAAAAAGAAAAACAAAAGTTTGAAAAACAATTCCCCAATAGTGAAATACTTAGAAGAGTAGAGCGGTTAGGGGAGTTAAAAGTTGGTGATTAATAATAAAAAAAATGAAAAAATCGGCTTGTTTGGAGGTACCTTTGATCCTATTCACATTGGACATACAGTAATTGCCGAATGGATCCAAAATTACTTAAATTTAAACAAAATAGAATTTATCCCAAATAGAATTCACCCGTTTTCCAAAAGGCAAAATATTATTTCAGCGGAGGTTAGAGCTGAAATGATTAAATTAGCTATCAATGATTTTCCCGATTTTGAAATGAGTACTATTGAATTAAAACGACCCGGTATATCCTATACGGTTGATACGATTAGAGCAATGATTACAGAATTTCCTTTTGCAGAGATTTACTATATTATGGGTGAAGATAATCTGGAAAAATTCGAATTATGGAAAGATGCAGTCGATATACTTGACCTGGCACAGGTTGTTACTTTTCGAAGAAGTAATACGGTGAATGATAAACCGGTTAACATTAATACAAATAAAATGTTGAAGTTAGAAAGTCCTTATGTGGATATTTCTTCAACAGAGGTTCGGAATAGAATTAAAAATCACCGGAATTTTCAAAGCCTCCTTTGTCCGGCTGTTTACCAATATATTGTTAAACATAATCTATATATTTAATGAACGAAGTTATTTTGAATAGAGAACCTTTTTAATTAAATTAAAAAATCGGATAATTTGGAATAATGTATGTTTTTAGGAAAAGTCGTTGGCTCTGTTTGGTCAACAAAGAAAACGGATAATCTGAATAATCTAAGATTTTTATTGATTCATCCTATTAATTTAAATAAACAGCCATTAACAGATGTTGTTGTCGTCGCCGATATCCTCGGTGCCGGGATTGGAGAGATAGTTATTTGCGCTTATGGCCATGCCGCCAGAAAAGCAATCAATCCGGAAGATCCGTCATCTTTGAGTTTGGAAGCGGCTGTTGTTGGAATCGTGGATAAAATGGATGTTGATGATTCATCTGAAATTAATAAATAATATAGAAAGAGATTAATGATGCCTGAAATAACCGAAGAACATATCAGAAGTCTTACCCGAGAAGCAATAAAACAATTACAGGGTTCTGCAACACCGGAAACTGTTGATAAAATTGTTAAAAGCGCTGTTGAACGCATAAATACCGGCGGGGAAGAGAAGGTTACACAAAAAAAAGATTATCCTGTGGTTAGCGAAAAAAATAATCGAATAATTATTACAGCATTCGGTAAAAATCGTTCTGGAATTTTAGCAGGATTAACAACGACTCTTGCAAAATATTCCTGTGATATTCTCGATTTAAGTCAGAAACTCTTACAGGAACTTTTTACAGTAATGTTGCTGGTGGATATTTCAAAAAGTACAGTAGATTTTGAATCGATTAAGACTGAAATGATAAAAGCGGGCGAAGAACTGGACTTAAAAGTAATTATTCAACACGAAGAAATCTTTAACATTATGCATAGGATATAGCATGCCTATTTCACTCGAGGAGATATTAGAAACAATCCGTATGACGGAGGTTGAGCATTTTGATATTCGTACTGTAACAATGGGTATAAATTTAAAAGATTGCATTAGTGATAATTTTTCTCAACTTAAAAAAAATATTTACGATAAAATAGTACGTGTTGCGGCTGATCATGTCTCAACAGCACAACGAATTGAGTCGGAATACGGTATTTCAATTGCCAATACGCGAATATCTGTAACGCCCATTGCGTTTATAGCTGATGGATATGGTAAAGAAGAATTTGTAGAAATTGCTCAAATCCTCGACCAGGCTGCTGGTGACTTAGGTGTAGATTTTTTAGCCGGTTTTTCGACTTTGGTACAAAAAGGATTCTCAAAAGGAGATTTAAATCTAA
>JAUVIB010000036.1 GCA_030592985.1 Calditrichaceae bacterium
TAAAGCGACTAATGAATTGATTAAAATTCTAAATGAATCGCAAACCATTTTTCCGGGTACAAAACTGCGTCTTATTTACAAAACCACTGCACATTCAATTTGCGAGGGGTAAGGAGTTCTGAATTTTATGAGTGATTATCTACATCCAAATAATGAAGGCTATCTCAAAATGGCTAATAATATCACAAAATCCTTACATAAAACATTCGCGTTGAATGATATGTTAAAGTAAAGTCGACGGGGAAAAACCATCATATATGGCAGGCGGTATCATGAATTCCGTTAATTTCTTACTGCCAAAAAGTGTATATTTATCTATAACTTTACTAAATTGCATTCTGTAATATTATGTTAGATATAATCTATCATTTCTTTAATTACCACGATGGATCAATTAATCCACAATATCGGCCAAACCAGTAGTTTCGTATCATGGCAGTAGCGCTGCCTTCTTCTTCTGATTCTACAATTTTATAGCCATCCTCTGTCGGAATTTTAAATTCACTCTTGCGGCGATCAAATCCCCACATATCTTTTATGCCCTGTATCCGTTTTTCGGTCAAAACATCTTCACCGGTAAGCAATTGGTAAAGTATAATGAGCCATACATCTCCCACAAAAGTAAAATCGTGGTTCTGCCAATCATACCAATGGCGGTTTAAATTCATTCTATACTTGATCAATAATGAACGATCATCTTCATAGCGCATCAACATATACAAAGACTTTGCTGCATGGTCATCATCCCATGGATTTTTCCATTCGTCTGGCCATAAAATTTTGGATTGGAGTTGATGATCGTCATAATGATAGCGATCGATAAGCATGTGATAGGCGGCATTGTAACGTTCTTTACCGGTAATGCGATATGTGACCTTCAGGGCCATTAACATTTCCAGTGAATTGAGCGATTGATGTGGCAAATTGGGACAAAAATTTCCCCATAATGTCATTTTTCCGTCCAAATCAGTTAGTTTGAAATTATTATCAATAATTCGTCCCAAAAAACGATCAAGTAATTCTGCTGCCTTTTGTTTATATTCATAATCAGCACAGAGCTCCCAAAAGATTCCAACCGTATAAAACAGGGATGTGAATTTGTCAGCGCTCAGGTCACCTAACCACCGATACCCTTTCATAGATGTTGACCAGTGCCATTCCATAGGATACCATAAAACCTTTTCATGCCACAGCGGTTTGTCTGTTTTATTAAAACTACGGGCAATCAACCCTGGTATCCCGGTAACTGTTTCAAGTTTTAACAAACCGTCAAATAGTTGATTTGCAAAATCTCGGTCATTTGGATTGTTTGTAAGTGCATATTTATATGAATATGCTGCAAGCATTTCCGCAGTGTTGTCAAGACAATCAGCTTGAGAACCTATTATAGGGCGATCCAAACCAGCCGGTGGAAAAATAACATGCTGCATAATTGTACCTTCGTTCCAGTGATTACCCCGTATTAGCTTGTCAAACATGTTCACTTTAATATGCAACGGATCTGTTTTTTTCGGAAAATCATTAACTTTCTGAGCAAAAACAAGAGGGACCAAAAGCAGAGTTGAGAAAACGAGTAATAAATAAAGAGTACTTTTATGCACAAATCCTCCTTGAAATGATATCGGGAATTTTGTTTTGTCTTTTATTCAATATCTTTAACACATCGGAAACCAACAGGATAACGACCGGTTGTATTGGGTGGAATATAATAACGATGCGTGGTTCGAAGAAATGAATAATTACAAAAATTGGATCCTCCACGCATCACTTTGTATTGTTCACCATATTGTTCCATAGGTATATCATTGCCGGGATATGGCTTGTACCAGTCAGCTGTCCATTCCCAAACGCTGCCGGCCATGTCAAAACAACCATAAGGACTTTCCGGCTTGGCGATGGCGCTACCTCGTGGATATCGCAAATCCCAAACAACAAATGTATTATCATATGTGTTTCCCCAGGGGAAAATGCGGCCATCCGTCCCTCGGGCGGCTTTTTCCCACTCTTTTTCTGTGGGTAATCGCTTACCGACCCATACGGCATAGGCCTTCGCTTGTTCCCACGTTACGATGACAGAATTATTTTCCTTCTCCTTTGGGTATGTGAAATCCGGATTAAATTCGGCATATTCAGAATTACTCACTTCGTATTTATCAATAAAATATGCTTTTGTATCTGCAATATGTTGCGGCTTTTCATCAGGATCACCATATTTGCTGCCCATGATAAAATTGCCTGCCGGAACAAACACCATACCCTTGGGTGGAGCATGATGGACGTTTTGCGGTTCTCCTGCCATTGTTGCTGTCACACAAACAGATAAAAAGATTAGTAATGTTTTCATCTTCGAACCTCTTTTTTACTCCTTCGTTAACCTATTTATACTTTATCCACTTTATCGCTTCTTTTAATGACGGTTTTTTACCATACATCAAAATTCCAACCCGGTAAATTTTTGAAATAAGCCATAATAGTAAGGTTGTCGATACAATCATTACCAGAATCGATAAATAGGCGCCATCCGGAATTACCGGATCGCTAACCGAAATGCGGGCAAACATCACAATCGGCGTAAAAAACGGTATCAGCGATATCCAATAAGCTTTGGCCGTATCCGGGTTTTGAGCTACTGTGAACATGATAAAGAAAGAAAAGATAAGAAGAATGATAATGGGCATCTGAAATTGCTGCCCCTCTTCTTCCGTGTTTACTATAGCGCCAACTGCAGCAAATATGGAGGCGTAAAAAACAAAACCAAAGAAGAAAAACAGGATCATGAAAATAAAGATATTTAGCGAAAAATTAATTTGATTAATTACATCCAGTAAATCCATGGAAGAGACGCCAAAACTAATAAAAATCGCCTGCCCGTATAAAGCGACAACAAGGAAAATTAAACCCACGATAACTAACTGAGTAATCCCGAGCATACAAATCCCAATTAATTTGCCCACCAGTAGTTCCATCGGTTTTATGGCAGAAATAATTGTTTCGCTAATCCGCTGACTCTTTTCTTCAATAACACTACGCATAACCGATTGTCCGTAAATCATAACCATCAGAAAAATCATATAAACTAAAATATAGGTGAGAACAAAACTGGAGGCTCCGCTCTTTTCCGTTGCTCCTTCCTCCGTTACCTGGTGGCTGACTAATTTTACTTTTCCCCGGTTAAATATGTTGCGAACAGAATCAGGAGAAACACCGCTTTCAGACAATTTATAATTGGTTACAATCCTCGAAAGGGCTCGTGAAATATCATTTTGTTCTTCAAAATTGCTTACATTACGCGCTGCATATTGAACCGTTTTAGCATCAAGAATATCTTTGGGGAAAATAAGGTATCCGTCAATTTTTTTGCCATTCACACGGTTCTGTAAATAAGCTAATGTGCTGTCTAAATTTCCATCCTTTAATTCTGCTTTATTGAAAACATATTTGGGTTCTCCGCCACCTAATGTATCATTAAGAATTTCAGTAAATTCATCATACATGATACCGCTAAAATCAACAACATCATAGGTTTTAGTTGACGGTTGAAAAAATATGGCGAAAATAAAGATTCCGCCGAGGAAAAGGACAAACATTAGGGGCATGAGCAATGTTCCAATAATGAAACCTTTGGTTCTGACTCTGGTGACAAATTCTCTACTGATAACGGCAAATACTTTTTTACTCATAATTCCCTCCTCCGTTTTTATCAGTTCCAACAGCTTCCATAAAAATTTCGTTTAAAGAAGGTTCTTTTATTTCAAATTTCTGAATAACAACTTTATCCTGAACGGCTTGTTCCAGAATTCTTTGTGCATTTCCCCCTTGCTTTAGCTGCAGCTCCACATAATGACCGTAATTATTAAATTTTTCAATTTCAGTAGATTTCTTTATAAAATCATCACTTCCATCATACGCTATTAACACATTATGTTTTTTAAAATTTTTCTTAACTTCACTTAATTTACCACAAAGAATGACCACTCCTTTATTTATCAGCAAAATATCATCACAAATTTTTTCAGCGCTTTCCATAACGTGTGTAGAGAATATAATCGTAGTACCGGATTCTTTTAGTTCTAAAATAATATCTTTTATTAAATTTGTATTTATGGGATCCAGGCCTCCGAACGGTTCATCAAGAATTAACAATTTGGGTTTATGCAAAAGTGTTGTAATAAATTGTATTTTTTGCTGCATTCCCTTTGAGAGTTCTTCAATTTTTTTACGCCGCCAATCGCTTATATTGAGTTTCTTAAGCCAATAATCAATTTGTTCCTTTGCTTCTTTGGTTTTCATGGATTTCAACTTAGCCATAAAAAGAAGCAGCTCTTCTACATACATTTTTTTATAAAGGCCCCTCACTTCCGGAAGATATCCGATTTGATCCGGAACAATCTCTTCCCCGAGAAACTTAATCTGCCCGCTATCCGGCATGATAATATTTACAATCATACGAATCGTCGTCGTTTTCCCGGCTCCATTCGGCCCGATTAAACCGAAAATACTTCCTTCATTAACTTTAAAAGAAACCTGATTAACAGCTTTAAAATCGGTAAAATTTTTACTGATTTTATCCAACTCCAGAAGAATCATAATCCCCCGCTTTCTATGGTTTTTTGTTTTAAGAAAAAATATGATTATCAATGTAAATGAAATATATTATTTTTTCAAGAATTTTTTAATTTTTTATGACTTCTCAGTGAATTGGAAAATTAAAAGTGATATCATTCTTTATTCCCAACTGACAATAGCGAAGTATTTTTTAGATGAGAAATTATAAATCAAGTAGAGACTTCTTTCCATGATTCATAATGTTGCAGAATAAAGATTTCTCCACTCCATTCGTTGTTTTTTGTCGGGATTGTGTCGAGGAATCTTTAAATGTAGTAAACTGCAGCAACTTGGATTATCGGAGTCCCAAACAAATCGCAGTATCCATCTCAGACATGGGACACAGCAAAATATCGCTATTCCATACGATTGAAGTATAACAGGAGATATTTTTTAAATTGTTTTGAAAATATATGGTTTATTTGTATATTTTTCGATAATTATTGAAAAGATAGAAATTATATTGGCCCACACGGTTAAAAAAAAGGAATAAATGGGGTTGTCTTTCTTCACCTAGTTCACTGACTACTGATAAAAAGGTACAACACCTGCCGAAGGTATCCCTTGGGGAGAAATTTCTATACATATTAAATAATGTTAATTTAAAAACATAAAGGGAAGAAACAGTATGAAAAATATTAAACAGATTTTATTAATCATCGTTTTAATTATGAGCGCATGGAATTGTTCTGAAAAAAGTTCCAATGAAGTCGTTGTTTACACTACGGTTGATCAAATATTTTCCGATCCCATATTAAAAGATTTTGAACAGGAAACCGGTATCAAAATCAAGGCGCTTTTTGATACAGAAGAAACAAAGTCAACAGGTGTACTTAATCGCCTGATTGCAGAGAAAGATAATCCTCAATGCGACGTCTTCTGGAGCGGTGACCCTGTTAGGGCAATTATTCTAAAAAACAAAGGAATTACAATACCGTATAATTCGCCTGCAGCCTCTGATATTGATGATAATTTCAAAGATAAAGAGTTCCATTGGATTGGTTTTTCGGCTAGGGCAAGAGTGCTTATCTATAACACCAATTTGTTAAAATCTGAAGATGTACCGAACTCTATTTTCGATCTGATAAAAGAAAAATATAAAGGACAGGTCGCCATTGCCAACCCGCTTTTTGGTACCACATCATTTCATTTTGCATCATGGTTCTCGTCTCTAAACGATGAAACAGCAAAACAATTATTGACGGATTTAAAAACCAATAAAATTCTAATCGCCACCAGTAATGGTGATGTTAAAAAACGTGTTGTTCAGGGTGAAATAGCGTGTGGATTGACCGATACGGATGACGCTTTTGTTGCAAAAAATGAAGGAGCGCCCGTGGATTACGTGTTCCTTGACCAGGATGATCTTGGCAATCTGATTATTCCTAATACACTTTCATTGATTAAAGAATCGCCCAATTCAGAAAACGGTAAAAAATTGATTGATTACCTGCTCTCACGGGAAACAGAAGCCAAACTTGCAATATCTTGCGCTCAAATGCCGCTGCATAAAGGTGTTCAGGTTCCCGTTAGTATACCATCGCTTGATAATATTTTGCCAATGAAAATCGATTATAATTTAACCGCTAAAAAATTGGAAGAAATCCAGACATTTCTTAAATCGTGGATTGAAGAGAATTAATACTTTAGGCATTATCTCTAAATTCAGTTTTGTTATTTCAAGCTGTATCAATCTAAAACTCTTTTAACTACAATATGGCAGTAATAAATAGTTAATGAAAAAAACCATATACATTATTACTATTTTTGCATTTTTATTCTTAGTAATCTTCCCATTATTAACAATGGTCGTCAGCTCATTTTTTAAAAATGGTAATTTCACTTTAGAACACTATCTATACGTTTTAAATAAAGGCACACTATTTTTACTTCTTAAAAGTATTGGGCTTGCCTTTGCAGTAGCCCTTATTGCCACATTAATAGGTGGATTTTTTGCATTTACACTTACCAAAACAAATCTGCCAATGAAAAATATTTTCAAGTTAATATTTCTTATTCCCCTTTTCATTTCACCTTACATAATCGCTGTATCATGGGTGGATTTTTTTATTATGTTCGGGAACGGGAAATTATTTATTTACAGCCCGTTTGGCGTTATCTTTATTCTAAGTTTAATTTTCTCACCACTCTCAATGATTATTATTTCAAGCAGTTTAGCCAATTTAAGCGCCCGTTTTGAAGAAGCTGGATTAATGATGACAACGAATTTTAAAATTATTACAAAAATTGTTCTTCCGTTGATTAAACCGGCCATAATTTCATCATTTATATTGGTTTTTGTTTTATCGATTTCTGAATTCTCTGTGCCGGCTTTTCTTTCCGTCAATGTATTTACTACTGAGATTTTTACACAATTCTCCGCTTTTTATAATTATGATCTTGCGGTGGCAAATTCGATTGTCCTGATTTTTATCTGTGTTTCTCTTTTGCTTGCTGAACGATATTATCTTGCTGACGCTCCATTTCTTTCTATGAGTTTAAAATCTCATAAAGTAAAACTTATTGAATTGAAGAGATCAAAATATTTTTTAATTTTCATTCACTTTAGTTATCTTTCTCTTTCTGTAATCATTCCTGTTTTAGTGTTATCTATTCAATCTTTTCAAGGAAACGAAGCGATTTTTGGGAAAGCTTTTTCGCTTCTGTCAGTAAATATTATAAATTCTGTATTCTATTCTTTTACAGGGGCGATCTTCCTACTTTTTTTTGGATTTGTTTTTGCCTATATTTCAGAACGTGAAAAAATTAAATCAATTAATCTTGTTTTACTTATTACTTTCGGCATTCCTTCAACGGTACTCGGAATTGGGTTGATAAAGTTTTTTAATACACCTATTCTTAATTTTATCTATTCAGGATATTGGATTATTGTCATCGGTTATCTTGGCAGGTTTATTTTTATTGCTGAAAAATTGATTTCAAATACGATCAAGCAGATTCCGCTTTCCTTTGAAGAATCTGCTAAACTGATGGGGGCAAGCTTTTTTTTAAGAATTAAGAAAGTACTATTCCCATTAATATCCGATGGCCTGTTCGGAGCCTTCCTGATTAGTTTTATATTCTGCCTTGGCGAACTGGGTACAACAATTTTAGTTTATCCACCCGGCACATCTGTGATGCCCATAAAAGTTTATACAATTATGGCAAATGCACCCCAAAGTTTAACCAGCGCTATGAGCCTCATTGTTTTACTGATTACATTAATCGCTTTAATTTTTTTATTTACCGGGCATAAAATTTTAACGAAACAAAAATGGAGTTTAGATTAATGGCGATTGTTTCTTTACAAAATATTTCGAAATCCTTTGGAAAAACACCCATTATTAACAACATTTCTTTGGATATTGAAGAAGGTAAATTTACCTGCCTTTTAGGAAGTTCCGGTAGCGGTAAAACTACAATTTTACGATTGATTGCAGGACTTGAAAAATCTGATAGCGGGAAAATTTTGCTTAATGGAAAATTAGTTAATGAGAAAAACAAAATTTTGCTTCCTTCTTCTAAAAGAGAAATTGGTTTTATTTTTCAGGATTTGGCGCTTTGGCCGCATTTAACGGTTTATGAAAATATTGCTTTTGGATTAAATATAAAAAAAGAAGAAAATGTTACAATAAAAATTTCCGCAATACTTGATTTTTTCGGTCTTGAAGAACATCGAAATAAATATCCCAATCAACTCTCCGGAGGTCAGCAGCAGTTGGTTGCTATCGCCCGAAGTTTGGTTCTCAAACCGAAAATGCTGTTGATGGATGAACCGCTTGCCAATTTAGACGTGAAATTGAAAACGAAAATACGCAATCATATCAAAAATTTAATAGACCAATTTCCCATAACCATTATTTATGTTACCCACGACCATTACGAAGCCTTTAAACTGGCTGATGAAATTATTGTAATTAATAACGGTAAAATTGAAGATACCGGATCCCCGGAAGACATTCAGAAGTCGGAAAATACTTTTGTAAAGGAGTTTATAGAAATATAAAACGACTCTTTTTGAAGATTCTAATATTTCAAAACAATTATACAGGATTAGGAATATCTATATATTCAACATTTAGATTAAATTTGTTTTTCAAATGCTCACCTAAGGCTATAATCCCAAAGCGTTCTGTAGCATGATGTCCACATGACGCAAAATGAATTTTCTCTTCTTTAACATAATGCAGAATATGTTCACTCACTTCACCGGTTAGATAAAAATCCAAGCCGTCCAATACAGCCTGTTTAACATCATTCTGCGCTCCGCCGCTTATAATACCCACTGTATTAATCTTTTCAGGACCAAAAGGGAAGAACATAGTATCAATATTAATTTTTTCTTTAATGCGCAGAAAAAAACTTTCACTGTCAACGGCAGGCAGAGAACCTCTAATTCCTATTATTTTACCTTTATATTCTCCAAATGGAGAGGTATCCTCAAGTCCTAACTTACTGGCAATTTGTATATTATTGCCGATTTCAGGATGAGCGTCAAGTGGTAAATGATAAGCCAATAAATTTATATTATTTTCCAGAAGCAGTTGTATCCGTTTTTTGTAACCTCCTTTATACAAAGGTCTTTCAAAATTCCAGATAACTCCATGATGAACGATTATAGTATCCGCTTTCTTCTCAATGGCCTTTTCAAAAAGCTCAACACTGGCGCTAACACCGATAACAATTTTATGAATATTCTCATTTCCTTCGACTTGCAAGCCATTGGGACACATATCCTGGAACTCATCATTTTTAAAAAATTGATTTAAGTATTTTGTAAATTTACAACGATTCATAATATCCTCTATTCCTAATTTTTTAAAAATAATACAGAACCTGGAATTTGCTGTCTCATTACACCCGGACCTTTATAATACACACGCAGTAATTTACTGCCGCCGCTTTGGAAATAGTTTACACTTATGTTATGCTTACCTTTAGTAAGTTGTATGCCTCCACTTCGTTCAGTGACTCCATGTTCTCCGTCATTATCTATTAATAATTTATTATTAATGAATAATTTACTACCGTCATTAGAGGAAATATAGAATGTATATTGACCTTTTTTTACGATGTTAATATATCCATTAACAGAGAGGGCAAAATTTTCTGCCGGAACGCTAAACGAATTAAAATTAA
Organism: Calditrichaceae bacterium; assembly: GCA_030592985.1. Lineage (GTDB taxonomy): Bacteria > Calditrichota > Calditrichia > Calditrichales > Calditrichaceae > JAUVIB01. The sequence continues at coordinate 9,745 of JAUVIB010000036.1, forward strand.
TCTGAAAAGATTCTCCTGTTTTTACTGCTTTCATTTTTCTAAGATTCGGTAATTTTTTAAATGCGCCATCATAAAGTTTCCAGAAAACACCATTAATTCCGGATTTGATGAAATCATAATAAATTGTGTTTACTGCACTGGGATGATAGCCTTCTTTATATGCACGTGCTTTTAATGTGAAAGATTTGAAAATTGTTACAGGCTTATCATATAAAGTAGACCGCTCTGTTGGTTCATCCCCGGTAAACGTATAACGGATGCTTGCACCGTCTTCGCATTTCATTTTGATCTGGAGACGAGGATCCGCTACAGTTGTGTCTCCGGGAATGATTTGCGGCAATTCAACATATTTTACTAATTTTGGCAGCTGGAATTTTGCAGAATTAAAAGAATAACTGCCTGATATAATTTTATAAACAGCACTACTACCCTCCATCCGTATAAAAGTTACACCATTCGATTTTGCAGCAATAGAGCCGCTTTCATAAACTACCTTTTCACTAACCGCAGGTATGAAAACAGTTGCCGTTGTATTGGCCGGGATGGAAATATCCCAATAGAATTCATTGTTTTTAATATTCCATTGACTACTAATTTTACCATGCTGTGAATGATATGATGCTTCAACGAATGTTAGACCGGCAACCGGTTCCGGTTTCATAATGATATGTTTAAAACCGGGATATTGAGGATCGGATTTGATACCTGCAAGATCTTCATAAAACCATACAATTAAATCACCAAGCAGCATTACATGATTTCGGGAATTCATGGCTGGATTTCCGGTATCGCCATTCCATAATTCCCAAATCGTTGTAGCTCCTTTTTCAACCATATACCCCCAACTTGGATAGGTTGTTTCAGAAGCGATTTTATATGCGATATCCGGTCTGCCGTTTTGAGTCAATACACGCATCAGCCATTGAGCGCCGATAAGTCCTGTACCAATATGTCCACTACTTTTCCCCATGATATTATCAATTAAATTATTAAATATTTTTTTATGATATTTTTGTGGGACAAGATCAAAAGCCAGGGGTAATACATTGGATGTTTGAGTATCATTGCCATATTGTAAAGATTCAACATTTAAAAAATTATGATTAAAAGCTTCTTTCATTTTTTTTGCTTGTGCCTTGTATGCTTCAGCATCTTCCCCATAATTAAGAAGTTCAGCAAAGTACTGCATTAATTTCAACTCATGATAAAAATAAGCGGTTCCGATAATTTCACCACTGGTGATTCTTGAGGGATCACTGGCGTGAATAGATTTACGGTCTAACGGCGGCACGCACCAATCTCCATAAGTATCACGCGGCATTATTCCATCTTTTACATATTGACTCATATGACTAATCCATTTTTTCATACCGGGATAGAGGAGTTTTATTGTTTCTTTATCTCCATAATGTTCATAAATCATATCGGGGATAATGATAAAAGAGCCCGGCCATGTGGTATTGTCCGAATAAATTGGCCAATAGCTCGGCGCAACATCGGGTATAGAGCCGCTTTCAAGTTGTGCGTCATAAATATCAGTCAGCCATTTACGGTAAAGATTGACGATATTATGTATATAACTTTCGCCTCTTGACTCGACAGAACGATCACCAAGCCAGCCCTGCCTTTCATCCCGTTGAGGACAATCGGTTGGCATACTGCGATAATTTCCTCGTATACCCCAAACAGCATTTTTGTAAATTTGATTGATGAGAGGATTTGAAGTAGTGAATTGTCCGGTTCTTTCCAAAGCGTTATGGACAACCTTCCCCTCAATTGTTGAGATATCCGGTTTTCCGGGATACCCGCTCAATTCAACATAGCGGAAACCGTGATAGGTAAACCTTGGCTCCCACTCTTCATTTCCATCGCCTTTTAAAATATAAATATCGGTTACTTTTGCTCCCCGGATATTATCAAGATAAAGAGTACCGTCCTCTTTTAATGCTTCTGCAAATCGCAGCTTAATTTTACTTCCTCTTTTCCCGTTGACTTTCAATTTAACCCAACCAACCATATTTTGACCCATATCAAAAATATAAAGATTTTTTTTAGGCTCTGAAACCTTAATCGGTTTTATGGTTTGTGTTATTTTAATCGGTTCATTCATTTGGGCGCGGATAAGTTCACCTGGTTTTTGTACTAATTGTACATTTTCCCAGGAGGAATCGTCAAAACCGGATTTATCCCATCCGTCAATCTCTTTACGAGCGTCATAAATTTCACCATCATATTCATTATTAGCGATAATTGGTCCATTTGTTGTCAGTTTCCAGGTTTCATCACTATAAAAGATAGTTGTGGTGCCGTCATCATACTGAATGTTAATTTGAAGAAGAAGTTTTGGAAATCCATAGGTTTTTGTACGGGCTTCCATACGCGGCGCAAAATAACGTCCATTACCGAGGATGACACCTGTTGCATTTTCACCGGCTATTAGCTTATCAGTAACATCAAACGTCATATAATAAGTACGTTTATTATATTCGCTTAAAGCGGGAGCAAGAACCTGATCGCCAATCTTCTCTCCATTAATATAGAGTTCAAAAAGTCCCAGTCCACTGACGAAAACGGTTGCCCTTTCAATTTTTTTACTTAATATAAATTCTTTTCGCAGCATACGGGCAGACAAGCGCTGTTTAAGTGAATCCTGGCCTCTGTTGTCCGGCACTTTGTCCAAGCCGATCCATTGTGCTTTCCAATCCGATGCCTCCAACAGACCGGTTGTCCAGAAAGCAGGAGTGCTCCAAACAACCGCTTTTCCGCTTTTATCCCAAATACCTACTTTCCAATGATAAGTATAATCACTCTTTATTGCTTTTCCTTGATAAGAAATCTGAGATGTTTGATCTGATTTTATTTTGTCACTATCCCAAATATCGCCTTTGTTTTGTTTTAAGTTTTGTTCACTTGAGGCAACTAAAATTCGGTAAGCCGTCTGTTTTTGTCCGCGTAAATCGGAAGTTAATTCCCAGCTTAAAAGCGGTTCTTTAACATCAATCCCAAGTGGATTTATTTTATAATCACATCGTAGATTATCAATTGATAAAATCTGTTTCGATTTATCCACACAGGAACTTGTTAAAAAAAATAATACCGTAAATAAAATATAGAAATAATACCTCATCTTTTAACCTTTCTTACGTAATAGTTTTATTGAGTTGTGTCGGAATTTTAAAATTTCTGTTCAAAATTACTTGATTAATTATTGGACACACGAAAAACTGAAGCCGGGATAATACTTTTTTCTAAGTTCGGGCCTTCATAAGATATTTCCAGTTTTTTTGAACCCCCGCTTTGAAAATATATTAATTTTATGGGATAAATTCCGCTTTTTAGCCAAATTTTTCCACTTTTCTCCACAGCGCCATGTTCCCCGTCATTGTCAACAACTAACTTATTATCGATATATAAGCGGCTGCCATCATTAGAATTTGTATAAAAAATATATTCTCCTTTTCCGTTAATCTCAATGTATCCGGAAAACTGTAGAATAAAATCATATCCGGGCAGTGCTAATTCATTTAAGGTGATCTGATATACATGCTCTTTTTGTGACGGATTTTTCCAGTGAAAGTTTGACAGACGTGTTATAGCGCCGTTGTAAACCTCACAGGTAAGTCCATTCTTATACGGATCAATAAACGAAAATTTTTGGGTTTTTGTAAAACTAGGAAGGAGTCCCTCAGAAAAAGCTTTTGCTTTAAGCACAACGCTGCTGTCAAGAATCAGTTCTCCTTTATAAGCCTGAGAATCTTTATCCGGTTCCGTTCCATCCAAAGTATAATAAATAACAGAATTTCTTGTTATGCAGCTTAAACGCACGGTTGCTTTTTCCGGCTTAAAGATAGTGGTTGTATTTGTTTCGATATCAGGAAGAGCCGTATAAACGGTCTTGCCGAGCAGCGGAAGAATATTGTTCGATGTAAAATCATATTTACCAGAGGCAACTTCAAAGACAGCCTGATTCGTTTCCAATTTAATAAAGTTAATATTTGAGGTATTTTCAATAGCTTGCCCGTTTACTTTTACTGCGTTTCTATCTTTGGCCGGTATATAAACCGTTGCAGTAGTATTTACGGGAATTGAAATATGCAGGTGATAATTACCGTTTTTCAATGTCCAATGGGATATAATTTTACCGCTAACCGTATTGAGACCAGCCTTAACTTCAGATAAATCCGGTGATATAAATGGTTTAATAACAATGTGTTTATAGCCTGGGTTATCTTCATCTTTATTAATTCCCGCCAGAGATTGGTAAAACCATGCATCAATACTTCCAAACATAACATGATTATTTGAGCCTCCCTGATCCCATCTCTCAGAAAATGTTGTTCTGTTTTTACTCATTTCATACCAGCTCGGATAATCCCTTTGGGTAACAAGAAGATAGACAATATCATTACGATTTTCACGAGCAAGTAGGTCTACCATATATTTTGTTCCAAGAATACCTGTAGTTAAATGACCTTTGTGATGAATTAATATATCATCGATTAAATTCTGCAATACAGCTTTCCGATATTCAGGTGGAACAATATTTAAATATAAGGGAAAGGCGTTTGAAAATTGTGAACCGCTCTCATATTGAGCTGTTTTTCTGTTAAAATACTGAGTATTATATGCAGCGCCAATATTATCCCTTAAACGTGTGAATTTGGTAACCTTATCCATTTTGTTTAATATTTTAGCAATTTTCTCCATAATTGAAGCATTGTAATAGAAAAAGGCTGTTGCTGTTGCTTCAGGATCACCTCTTTTCCAGTTATCCGCCACACTCATCCAGTCGCCATAAATACTTTTTGGTAAAATATAGTTATCTGCTTTTGTTAAGA
>JAUVIB010000348.1 GCA_030592985.1 Calditrichaceae bacterium
ATCTTTTGCCCAGGATGGAATGAGCCCCCAATTCATCATTTTAATATTTCGTTTTTCATTATTTAATAGTAAAATAGGTGATATATCAGTAGGAGCAATATTAAAGTTAGGCTTATATTCACGGCTATCATCCCATTCTTTAATTAGAAGACTTTCGATAATTTCCATTTTTCCTTTTGTCAGACTCTTCCTTCCACACATATTTTCAATCCATATTTTTATTATTTTATATCAAGGCTGTCTTTAAAATATTCAGTAATTTTATACAATTCACATTAACATGCAAACACTTCTATATATATTTCATTTTAAAATGAAAATATACGCCAAAATGATTCATTTCTGAGAATAATAATTCATTTTTCTGTTTTTTCTTGGAAAGATAATTATTATATTTGTGTATTGAATTTTAGCAGATAAATATTTCTATCATTTTAATACTTTAAATAATGGAAAGGGGAAGTTATGGACTTTCTGAAACAATTGGGAATAAAAGAGAAAAATTACGGATCATCAACCGGACTTGAATGGAATAAAACCAGTGATCAGGGTGAATTAGAAATTCATTCCCCTGTCGATGGTAAATATATTGCTTCTGTTTATCAGGCTTCGGTGGAAGATTATGATAAGATTGTTGAAAAAGCCCGGGAAGCCTTTAAGATATGGCGTGTGACGCCCGCACCGAAAAGAGGGGAAATAGTCAGGCAGATAGGGCAAAAATTGCGGGAGTATAAAGAACCGTTGGGTACTTTGGTATCTTATGAAATGGGCAAATCATTACAAGAGGGATTGGGTGAAGTTCAGGAGATGATCGATATCTGTGATTTTGCTGTGGGACAATCCCGTCAGCTTTACGGATTCACCATGCATTCAGAGCGTGTTAGTCATCGAATGTATGATCAGTATCATCCACTGGGACCGGTTGTTACAATATCCGCTTTTAATTTCCCTGTGGCCGTTTGGGCATGGAATGTAATGATTGCCGCTGTCTGCGGTGATACCAATATATGGAAACCGGCGTCAAAAGTACCTTTAACAGCGATTGCCGTGCAGAATATTTTGGAAGAGGTTATTAGAGAAAACAATATACCGGAGGGTGTATTTAATCTTATAATTGGACGCGGTTCAACCATTGGTGAAAAGATAATAAATGATAAAAGAATCCCACTGGTTTCTTTAACCGGCTCTACACGGGTTGGCAAACATGCGGGAGAAGCTATTTCTAAACGTTTAGGCCGCTATATCCTTGAGCTCGGCGGTAATAATGCTATCATTTTATCGGAATACACCAATCTTGAGATTGCGATTCCGGGAGTTGTATTTGGTGCAATAGGAACAGCAGGACAGAGGTGTACGTCAACCCGGCGTTTGATAATACATGAATCCATTTATGAAAAAGTAAAAGGTATCCTGTTAAATGCTTATAAAAAAGTCCGTATTGGAGATCCCTTAGATGCAAATAATCACATGGGACCACTGATCGACAAAGGAACGGTTAAAACATTCCTCGAGGCCATTGAGCTGGTTAAAAAGGAGGGCGGAAAAATATTATATGGCGGCGAAACATTGAGCGGTGAGGGATATGAATCCGGATGCTATGTAACACCTGCACTTGCCGAAGTAAAGAATATGTATGAAATTGTACAGGAAGAAACCTTTGCCCCACTGCTCTATTTAATTAAATATACAGGTGATGTTGAAAATGCCATTGCCCTTCAGAACAATGTTGTTCAGGGATTGTCATCATCGATCTTTACCGATAATTTACAGGAAGCTGAGACTTTTCTTTCTGCAGCCGGATCGGATTGCGGTATCGCAAATGTAAATATCGGAACTTCCGGCGCGGAAATAGGGGGAGCTTTTGGCGGCGAAAAGGAAACCGGGGGAGGTAGAGAGTCCGGATCGGATGCATGGAAAACATATATGCGCCGGCAGACCAACACCATTAACTATGGTAAAGACCTGCCCTTAGCCCAGGGAATAAAATTCGAATTTTAATTTTTAGCCTATATTAACAGTAACTATAACCAAAGTTGAGCGATTTTTTGCTGTCATCGCGAGAAGCGTGAGCGACGTGGCGATCTCTCATGAGATTGCTTCGCACCCTATGGGTTCTCACAATGACATGATTTTATTTGATTTATACTAACAATCTCTCAATTCAGGTATAATAAAGGCTTCTGCTTATTACGGCGGAAGCTTTTATTGTTTTTTAAGAGATATACCTAATGTGAGTAAAATTTAAAAACAATGAACTTTTCAGCACAAAACCCGACAAGACTACCGAAAATTTGGGAAAAATTTTTAGCGCCGTATTTTAGTTTAAATTCCTTTTATAATGAATTAGACTCATTTCTCCAAAAGTACGCAATAATTATTCCAAAAAGGGAGCTAATCTTTAACGTATTTAACTATATGTCCCCTTCCGAAGTTAGATGTATCCTGTATGGCGAAGATCCCTATCCGCGTATATCATCTGCATGTGGAGTGGCTTTTTGGGATAAAGAAGTTACTACGTGGAATGACAAAACCAATGGAAATTCTCTGAAAAACATATTAAAAGCATTACTTGTTTCTGAAAATTTGGCAAACTACCAAACCAAAATTGCTGAATGCCGAAACATTGCCGCAGCAATTGGCATCAAGGAACCATCACAATTATTTGAACATTGGCTCAATCAGGGAGTATTGCTGGTTAATACTTCCCTGACTTTTACTGATAAAAAATCTAAAGCTGTTCATTTTAATTTTTGGCAGCCTTTTCACAGAGCATTAATTTTAGCTTTAAACAGCCGCTCCAATCCTTATTATATTTTATGGGGGAAAAAAGCGCAAAAGTGGGAAAACGAAATTTTTAAATCGATTGATGACACTAAAAGGATTATCAAACAGGAACATCCAACATTTATTCATCAATTTTTAAAAGCAGACAAACCGCAATATTCTCCATTTAAACTATTAGCGGCAGAAACAGGGATTAGATGGATTTAAAAACAAATAACAAACCATAATTCTATTTTCAAGATATTCTTTCGATAGCAGCTAATTCTACTTTTTCTTCTTTTCCTCTGAACGTAAAAGCGCCCAAATGTTCCACTTTATAATTACTGTCCAAATTTAACTTCTCAAGTAATGTTTCAGAGACAAGAAGATTTTTCTGCACATCATTACATTTTGAACGTATTCTTGCAGTTGTATTCATCGAATCACCATAATGAGCAATCTCCTTTTTCAAAGATCCGACCTCCGTAATAACCATCTTACCAGAATGCAGACCGGCTTTAAATTCAGGATAAACACCATATTTATCTATAAAACCCTGTTTTCTCTCGTTAATTTGGTCTTCAGCGAGGAAATAGAGATTAACACAATTATTATTTTTAATACCCTTCTTCATATTCCACATCAATAATAGTTCATCACCCACATATTGAATAATTTCAGCTTCCGATAAAAGTATGGCATCGTGCAATTCATAAATAAAATCTCTAATAAAAGAACTGTATTTTAAAGGACCTAATTTCTCCGCAATGCTGGTTGATGAAGTTAAGTCAAAAAACATAATAATTTTCTCATCTTCAAGCGGCTTATGATATTTTCCACTGATATATTTTAAAATAATTCCACGCCCGATGACATGATTTAACTGTGTAAAAAATGTAAATACAAACACACTGATTAGCGCATAACTTAAGCCGTGAATAAAATCTTGTGTTTCTACCATATTTCTATAATAGTATCGTTCTATAGCCTGCGTGAGAGAGATACCATCTTCTATATAATAATTAAAATAGACAACACTGAATACGGTGATTAAAATAATTATTAAATAAATGACAACACGAGAAATCAGATGCCACAAGAAAGGAAGTTTTTTCAGAATAGAACCATTAATGAGCTGGTTACTTGAATCAATTAGCAAAAAGCCCAAAAATCCAATTATTGTAAGAATGAATAAATCATCGGTTGTCGTAAAAAAGGAAAATATTACTCCAATGACTCCCCCGCCAATGGCAAATTTCAGAGATTCCAATATTCTATATTTCAAGATTGCTGATATTTTCATTTTACCTCACAATCAATATTGATGAGAATTCTTTTTTAGACTTTTTTAATGGAATATTTATACTGTATAATGCATTATTTACACATATGATAATACACGCCACATTTATAACATCGTTGATACAATTAAAAATTTAAAATATCAACATTTTTAATATTGAAGTTATGGCATATTAATTACTATTAGGGTATTTATCAACAAAATCGTTTTCGATTAAGTCCATAAATTTGTGTAAAAAGAAATTTTTCATTTTTTTTAAATCATTCGGAAAAATTGCCATATCCTTTCTAACTTAAATTTCA
>JAUVIB010000374.1 GCA_030592985.1 Calditrichaceae bacterium
AAAACGTGGTCAGTAGTAGCTACTTTTTTTTGTAGCTCTAATATCTGAATAGCTGTTTTATGAAGTTTAATCCTTAGTGGGTCATTGGTTTTCTGTTGCCGGAAGTGTAAATACCCGTTTTTAATTTCATCCCACGATAGTTTTTTTACGTCCGAAATGCGTAAACCGGTAAAACATGAGAATAAAAATGCTCGTTTGGTTTGTTCATCCATACAAGGAGTTTTTAATAATATATTTATATCATCTTCCTCTAAAAACTCTCTGATAGTATTCTGTTTCTTAATTGTAAGGAATTGGGCCGGACTGGCCTTATCTAAAATTCCATCTTGTATTGCATGGTTTAGCGCGGTTTTAAATTTTGAAAAATAGGTATGTGCTGTATTGGGTGATAAACATTTTTCAAGATAGTTTTTAAAATCCTCTGCAAATCTTCGGGTTATCTGGGCAAATGTAATCGGTTTATGCTCTGTAATTTTTTTTAAATGGATGAGCGTATGCCGCCATGATTTATCGTTCTTTTTTCTATTAATGACAAGAAATTCAAAATAATCGATGAAGTCGGCTTTGTATTTCTCTTTATTAAGTTTGAATTCTTCAACTTCAGAAATTCCATATAATTGTATTTCTTTTCGATCACGCAGTAAAGTGAAAAATTTCGGGCATTTCGGACACCTATTCCGGTTGATTCCGGACATTGAATACGGTTTAATTCGGACAGCGATTCCGGTTTGATTTCGGACAGTTTGCGTAAAAAACCGGAATAATCTGTAAAACCCCATTGGCGATATCTACTCTCCTTTTTATTAAACTCCTTTCATAATAAAACGAAATAAAAAAGTCATTATGATGAGGAGAAATTATGTCAAAAAGGAGAATACAAATGGAAAGAATCAAAAAAGTATTAGAGCTTAAAAATAAATGTTCATTATCAATAAGAGAGATTGAAAGAGCAACCCGACTACCCCGGTCAACCGTAAACGACTACATCAAGCGTTTCAAAGAATCAGGAATTGTTTATTCTGACTTATCGGAATTAAATGATTCGGAAATATATCAGAAGCTCTTTCCTTCACCGAAACAAAGCGTTATTAAAATAAAGCCTGATTTTGCAAAAATTAACAAGGAATTAAAAAAGAAACATATTACCCGCCAATTATTATGGGGAGAATATAAAGAGCAGTATCCGCAAGGAATAGGCTATACACAGTTTTGCTACCATCTAAATGAATGGCAGAAAAAGCTAAACGTAAGTATGCGTCAGATTCATAAAGCGGGAGAAAAATTATTCATTGATTATTCCGGTTTAAAAGGAGAAATAACTAATTGCAAGACAGGCGAAAAGAGTTTGGTAGATATATTTGTTGCAACTCTTGGCGCCAGCAGTTATACCTATGCCGAAGCATCAATGAATCAAAAGTTAGAATCGTTTATAATGTCAAATATTCGTGCATTTGAATATTTTGGCGGAGTAACACAGATACTTGTACCCGACAATTTAAAAGCGGCCGTAACTAAAGCACATCGCTATCATCCACAGATAAATACAAGTTATGAAGATATGGCGGAGCACTATAACACTATCGTGATACCGGCACGTCCCTATAGCCCAAAAGATAAAAGCAAAGTTGAATTAGCCGTAAAGTTAGTTCAAAGATGGATATTAGCAAAAATCAGGAATGAAATATTTTATAGTATTGAAGAATTGAATATACGAATCAGGGAGTTGCTGAAATATTATAACAATCGAAAAATTAAGCATATTGATAAAAGCAGAAAAGAGTTATATCAAGAATTAGATAAGCCTTCCTTAAAAGCTTTACCCATTACAAGATATGAATTTAAAAATGTATGCTGGCGTCGGGTTAATATTGATTATCATATAGAGATAGCAAACTCTTATTACAGCGTTCCCTATCAATTAGCGACCAAAGAAGTGTTAGCGAAATATAATTCAAGCATTGTAAGCATTTATTATAATAACAAAAATATTGCCACCCATCTTCGTTTGACACAAACCAATCAGCTATCAACTAATAAAGCACATATGCCGTCTTCTCACAGGCGTTATGCAGAGACATCGCCATCGGCATTAATAGAAAGAGCAAAATCGATAGGAAACAAAACAGCTTGTTTAATCCATAAAATTTTAAGCGATAGCAATCATCCTGAAAAAGGTTATCGCTCGGCATATGGCATACTCAGAGCCGCACAGAAGCATAAAAACAACGAGGAGGTAGAACTGGCATGTGCCAAAATGCTTAGTTTAGATATTAAACGGATATTTCATTTTGAATCAATATTAAAAAGAAAATCATGGCAAATAACCGTAGAAGATGATCTGCCAATTCCTTCAATAGTAAATAAATCAGCCAATATCCGCGGCAATGAATACTATAATTAAAAAGGAGTAAAATAATGTCTATCATACAAAGTACCATAGAAGATATTAAAAAATTAAAATGGTCGGGTTTTCATCAGGCTCTGGAATTACAGCTTTCTAATACCGCCTATTTAAAAATGTCTTTTGAAGAGCGTTTGACACATCTTGTAAATAATGAACTAACGCAAAGACGAAACAGGAAAATAAAACACCTGCTGTCACGCTCAAAGCTTAAATATAAACAGGCTTTTATTGAAGATATTGAATATCGAGTGTCAAGGAATCTGGATAAATCAATAATCCTTACTCTTATCAGTAATGAGTGGATAGAACGCAGTCAGAATATTATCATATCAGGGGCGACCGGAACTGGAAAAACCTGGTTGGGTTGTGCTTTAGCCAATAATGCAATAGTTAATGGTTATTCTGTTTTATATATCCGTTTAAGTAGATTATTTTCGGAAATTAAATTGGTTAGAGCCGATGGAAGTTATTTATCTTATTTAAAGAAGCTGCAAAAATATAATGTTTTGATACTGGATGATTTTGGCAGCGGTGCAATGAAAGCTTCTGATGCTGCTGAACTATTGGAAGTGCTTGAAGATCGTAGTTATACCGGATCTACAATTATCACAAGTCAGATTCCGGTTGTTGCCTGGTACGAATATTTAAACCAACCGGTCATAGCAGATGCGATTTTGGATCGTCTGATCCATACATCGTACCGTATAGAATTAAAAGGCGAATCTATGAGAAAACTAAAATCCAATATTACAATCAAAAATCTAAAAAAAGGAGAAAATGCGATGAATTAGTTAAAAAAGATTTTTCATTTCGGACACTTTTAGTAAATTAACTAAAAATAAAAAGGAGATGAGAACCGCCGTCCGGAATCAACCGGAATAGGTGTCCGAAATGCCCGAAATTTTTCAGTAAAGAAGCTTCACGGATTTTTTGATCATTATCAGGGGTTCTTTTTTCTGTCACATACAGCTTTAGGAACTGGCGTTCACGTTTATAATTAAAATGGTAATCCAGATAAAGATGGAATTTATCTTTACTATTCTTTTGGACACGGACCTTTATTTGTTTACCTTCATTAAGAGCACTCAATCTCTTTTTTAAATAAGATTGTTTTTGCTCTGAAGAGGATTCTTTTTTGTAGATGGGTAAGTCATATATATTGTTTGTTGAATTACTCAAAACTTATCCTTTCACTGACGTTCACTGACGAATTTACGTAAAATATACATAAACAACAACAAATAACAAAAAATGTTTTGTTGTTTTTATTGGCTTTATGTGTTGTTATCTGTGGTTATTTGTGCCTTTTTTGTTTAGGTTCAAGTCCTACCGCTGGAGCATAAAGCCTTGTTAATTTATAAGTTAGCAAGGCTTTTTTTGTTTTAATAATTTTCACATTAGCTGTACTAATAAATTACATTTAAAGGAAGTTTTGTGAGTTGTCGGATAGACAAAATAATCCATTTTATTTTGACAATACCAGCGTAAAAAGAGAAGGGGAACCAGTCATGCTTATTAATCGTAAAAACTTTCTAAAATATTTGTCAACTTTATTTTTAGGAATTCATAGTCGGGGAATCGGCAGAATT
>JAUVIB010000235.1 GCA_030592985.1 Calditrichaceae bacterium
GCCGCGGAAACTCATGTTGACCGTTCTATTCATGAAGCAGGGGATTTTATTGATACAGATATTCATGGTACTTTTGTTCTGCTTGAAGCGGCAAAAAAATATAATATAGAACGTTTTTTGCATATTTCAACCGATGAGGTCTATGGTTCGGTAGAAAATGGGTCGTTTAAAGAGGATGATCCCTTACAGCCGAATAGTCCCTATTCATCGAGTAAGGCCGGCGCTGATTTGCTGGTTCGTTCATATCATGTTACCTATGGGTTACCTGTTCTAATAACCCGCAGTTCTAATAATTACGGGCCCTACCAATATCCTGAAAAATTAATTCCATTGTTTATTACAAATGCGATTGATAATAAATCTTTACCTTTATATGGAGATGGTAAAAATATTCGGGATTGGATTTATGTGGAAGATAATTGTGCCGGTGTCGATACGGTTCTTCATAAAGGTGAAATCGGCGAGATATACAATATCGGCGGGGGAAATGAACGGGAAAACATTTTTATAACTAAAACTATTCTTGAATTGTTAAATAAATCTGATTCTTTGATTAAGCCGGTTGAGGACAGGCCGGGACATGATCGACGATATTCTATTAGTACAAAAAAAATCGAAAAATTAGGTTGGAAACCGCAGGTTAATCTTGAAAATGGTTTAATAAAAACAGTTGATTGGTATGTGGAGAATGAATCATGGTGGAGAAAGATTAAAGATAAACAAGAAGAATATAAGCGGTTTTACGAAACACAGTATAAAAACAGGTAAGTTGAATTATAGTTAGAATCAGATAATAAAAAAGCCCGTTCTGTTAAGAACGGGCTTTTTTTGTTAAAACTGTTATCAGACTTTTAAAACATTAGTAGCCTGAAGTCCCTTAGGGCTTTGCTCAATTTCAAATTCTACTTTGTCACCTTCTTCGAGAGTTTTAAAACCTTCGTTTTGGATCGCATTATAGTGAACAAAAACGTCATCTCCTTCTTCTCTACTAATAAATCCGTAGCCTTTGGAGTTGTTAAACCATTTGACTGTTCCTTTTTCCATTGAAAAATTCCTCATTTAATAAATACACACTCGTACATCTGTATTTCCAGCCTGTTCACTATAAAAACTTAACGTTTTCTTCGTACTTACCAGCATCACAAATAGAGCCTTGTCACTACAAACAGAAAGGCGAAAAAACATGTACAACACAATTAAAACTTTAATCTAAGGTGTGGTTTTAGAAAATGCAAATATTTATTACATTTTTACTGTCTTTTACGGTCATTTTATCAAAGATATCGTTTTTTTATGTCGCTTGCGTTTAAAATCCAAGTCGAAAAACCCGTAAAAATAATAATAATACCCAAAATGACAGCAAGGCGCAGCCATGGTACTCCTGAAATTATGCGTTGTTGAATGTAGAAAACGCTTGCGCGGATCCATTCCAATGTTCCTGTAAATAAAATAACCTGTATTATTGTAATACTAATCTTTTTTTTGTAAAAAAAGAGAAAAGGCGCTAATAAAGCAATAATGGACATTATTAATGGGAAATTCATTCGGGAAAAATGCGCACTTAGCAGAACAAGTGAAAAGGATGCCAGTATAATTTTTGTTTTCATGATTAATCTCCGTTATTAAAATTGATGTCAACAATTATACAAAAGGAATATTTTGATAATCAAGACGCGGACAATATAATTTTGATGCCTAAATACGATTACGAACCCAGTTTTCCATGCCGTTTTCAACGATAAGTTCCTGAGCGGCTATTCCGACTACCGGAATATTATACTTCTTATTATCTACTATAGTCGTAGAAGTTACAAAATCAATATCTATAGAAAAACCGGGTCTGATAGTTAATTTGGGAGTATTTAACTTTTTCTTTAACATAGTAACAAGCTTTGGGATTTCTATTAGCAATAACCCGTTATTCAATGCATTCCTTTTATAGGTTTCACTAAAAGAACCGCCTATTACCAGTTGAATGCCTGCATATTTTAAGGCCGTTGCCGCTTGCTCCCTTGAACTGCCCGTTCCAAAATTGTACCCTCCAACGAGGATATCATTCTCCTTTACCATATTTATAAAATCAGGATCATAGTTTTCCATCACAACTTCGGCTTGTTGCTGAGGAGTAATATCGTCAAGATAGGTATATTTCCCCGGATAAATCCCGTCTGTATTAAGATTGTCCTGGGTGCAAAAAATTAATTCTCCTGTGATGAATTTGGGGAAATTATCTAATAAAGGGATACTATTTTGTGTTTTTTTGTGTTTATTCGTATGGATTTCAGCAATCGGTTTACAATTATTGTAAGAGAAAGGAGTAGTAATTTTCCCAGCAATAGCTGATGCGGCAACAATTGCCGGAGACGCAAGATAAGCTTTAGAATTTTTTGATCCCATACGTCCTTTGAAATTTCGGTTGGTTGCAGATATTCCGATTTCGCCATCTTGTAATAAACCTTTACCTAACCCGATACAAGGTCCACATCCGGGAGGCAGGGGAATAGCGCCCGCATCTAATAAAGTTTGCCAATAACCTCTTCCTTCGCTCTCTTTTTGTATATCTCTCGACGCAGCGGCGATATAAAATTGTACATGTGGAGCGACTTTTTTTCCTTTGATTATTTGTGCCGCTTCCGCAATATCTTCAAGTCTGCTGTTAACACAGGATAGCAGGTAGGCCTTGTTGATTTTTATATTTTTTTTATTTAAATCAGCCGCAGTATGAAGGGTCTTGACATTATCCGGGCCTGAAACGGAAGGGATAACAGATTCCAGATCGATTTTAATGATTTTATTGTAAAAAGCATCACTATCTGCGAGAAGTATTTCCTGTTCTAATTTATTGATTCTTTGCCTGCTTAATCTCGGACTGTTCTTGTCAGAAGGGACACCCTCCATTCCACGTTCCTTGATATATAACAACCTTTCATTAAGCCATTTTATAGTTACATCATCTACCGGAAAAACTCCGGATAGAGCGCCCCATTCGGTTGTCATATTGGCAATAGTGAGGCGCTGATCAATAGATAATTCTGAGACGCCGTTACCTGAAAACTCCAGGGCATGATTTAATACTTCATCCTTCTTGAAATATCCCGCCAATGTAAGGATCAAATCTTTCCCCGTTACGCCTTGTCGGAGTTTTCCGTGTAAAAATATCTTCGCTACAGGAGGTATTTGCCACCAGGTACGTCCCGTGGCCCAAATTGCCGCTGCATCTGTTCGTACGATGGGAGTTCCAAGGCATCCCAGGCCGCCATACATATTTGAATGACTATCAGAAGCAACAACCATGGTTTGGGGGAAAGCATATCCCTCTTCAATCATAATCTGATGTCCGATACCGCGTCCTGCCGGGTAGAAATCATTTCCCATTTGTTTAGCAAAATTCTCAATTTTTTTATACTTTTCTATGTTTTTATCGCTAATATCTTGAATATTATGGTCTAAGGTAAATACTACTTGCTCTGAATAGGCTAGTTTTTTTGCTCCGATACTACGAAATTTAGGGATAACTGCCCCGGTATTATCATGTGTCATAACATAAGCAGGCTGAATAAAAATATAATCCTCACTATGTATTTCATAAGAATTCTGATTTCCCACTATATATTTTTGGGCGATTTTTTCTGTCAGGTTTTGAGCCATGAGTTTCCTTTAGTTTTATTTTACACTGAAATATTACATTATTTTATAAAAACAAGACGATAAGAATAAATTTAACTAAAATGTAAAAAATAAACAACTATTGTCTGGAATTGATTTTTGCCATAGAAACTTAAAGTTATTTTTGAAAGAAGCAATATTCCAAAAAGTCAACATTCCATTTCCTTCTCGTAGCATCGCTCCCCGTATCGTCTGATCCGAAAAATGTAGGTGCGAACAAGTGAATCACTCTATGTGGAAGTATTCCCAAACGTGGGTAAAATCCCCATAGAAACGGCGGTATTTTTTTTGTTAAATTAATAGCCGATTTTTTTCTATTTTTTATCATTTTTATTTTAGAATTGCATCTAATTTTTGTAAACTAATCAAATTGATACAATTGAATAAATATGAGGAAAATATGGCGAAAAATATTTATACAGAACCATCGCGCACTCTAATGGAATATAGACTTCTTCCGGGCCTAACTACTGAAAAATCAACACTTTTTAAAGTATCATTAAAGACCCCCCTTGTATACTCTGAGAATAATCCCGATAAATATCATTTAAATATGCCTATCGTTTCTGCAGCGATGCAATCGGTTTCTGGTGTTTCCATGGGAATTGAGTTAGCCGAACTTGGAGGCGTCGCTTTTATTTTCAGCTCGCAAACCGCTTCGCAGCAGGCGGGAATGGTTAGAAAAATAAAGAAGCATAAAGCGGGTTTTGTGGAGCCGGAAACAGTACATTCCAATATGAAAATAAGAGAATTGGTGCAATTAGCACGAGAAAAAGGATTTAAAACCTTTCCAGTTGTTAATAATAATAATGTTCTTCTTGGAATTATTACCAAAAATGATTATGACCATACGGTTCATGGCGACTTAAAAGTATCCGAAAGGATGATTAAAAAGCGAAATATGACAGTCGGTGTAGATATTGATAATATTAAAGAAGCAAATGCCATCCTTAAAGAGAGTCATCATTCCGTTTTGCCCATTGTGGATGAAAACGGTTGTCTGAAATACCTCGTTTTCAGAAAAGATATTCGTAATCACTTAAATAATCCTATGGAAGTAGTAGATGAGAAAAAACGGTTATTGACCACCGCCGCTATTAATACCCATGATTATGAAACGCGCGTTCCCGCATTGGTTGAGGCCAGTGTTGATATTCTTGCAATCGATTCATCGGACGGACATACAGTTTTTCAGGGAAATACTTTAAAATGGCTGAAAAAAAATTATCCGCAATTACCCGTTATTGGAGGAAATGTAATTACCGGAGAAGGTTTTGATTATCTCGTAGAATCCGGTGCATCAGCGGTAAAAATCGGCATGGGTGGCGGGTCTATTTGTATCACTCAGGAGCAGAAAGGAACCGGGCGCGGACTTGCAACAACAATCATTAAAGTGACAGAAGCGCGCAACCAATATTTTAAGAAAACCGGCAAATATATACCTTTAATAGCTGACGGCGGGATTGTAAATGCCAAAGATATTGTTATCGCTTTAGCTCTCGGCGCTGACTATGTGATGATGGGGCGCTATTTTTCTCGTATGGATGA
Source organism: Calditrichaceae bacterium (assembly GCA_030592985.1). Classification (GTDB taxonomy): domain Bacteria; phylum Calditrichota; class Calditrichia; order Calditrichales; family Calditrichaceae; genus JAUVIB01. The sequence continues at coordinate 5,215 of JAUVIB010000235.1, forward strand.
ATCACCCACAGAAAAAGTAACCATTAATAACCAGGTAATGAAACCTTATTGGGGTGAAGGTTCCGCGAGAGCGCGTGAATGGAAAGAATTACGGTATAATCATTTGAAATTTGTCGAAGGTGTTGAAGGTTTTGTGCAATATGCAGGCAAATTGCGAGATAATCTACCTGAGACACTTTCTAAAATTATGGCCTCCATGTCCTCCGTTGGTGTTTCTACCATAGAAGAGCTGCATGAGAAAGCGGAGTTAGAAGTGGTTTCAGCCCTCTCTATTCGTGAAGGGAATGTTCATGATATTTACATGCCGCAAAATGATAGTAAATACAATACCATAGACTGGGGTAATTAAATGGCAAATTATATTGTTCTCGGCGCTCAATGGGGCGATGAAGGAAAAGGAAAGATTGTTGATATGCTAGCGGGTAGAATGGATATGGTCATTCGTTTTCAGGGAGGCGCTAATGCCGGACATACAGTCATTGTAGGCGATGAAAAATATGTCCTTCATCTGGTTCC
>JAUVIB010000003.1 GCA_030592985.1 Calditrichaceae bacterium
TACTTTAGATAAATGGGGTTTTATCTTGAATTTATTGGTTAACAACAGGTTGCCTTTTAGAACCGCTTCTTCGTGTTGTTTAGCGATATCTTTATTTTTATCAATCTGCTTTAATACTCTTTCAAGATAATTTTTATGTTTAGTTAAAGCGGTTAAACAAATTTTTCTTGTCTGATTATTCGCTTTATGGATCGTTTTTTTATCAATAAAGATATCCCATGCTTTATTGAGAGAAGTATATTCTTCACAATAAATTGAATTATTTTTTTCAAGGTCGGATTGTTTAAATAAACTGATTTTTAATAGGTCATGCTCATCATTATAGAGATAATATTTTCCGCAAGTCATCTCTTTTTCTATATCACGAAAAGTTATGTATATAGAATCTATATCATCTTCAGAGAGAGAGCCGGTTTTTCCCATTTTTCCTATTGAAGCCCTATTACAAATTTCACTAATAAGTGTGTTGTTAACAGCCCCAAAATATAATTGTAAAAATTCTTTTATTGAATAATTTTTGTTGTTATTAATAAGTTCAATAGTAGCTGATTTTGAAATTGTAGTGAAATTATAGTGTTCTTTTCCGGAAATTATTGTTTCCTGAATATTTTTTTTAAAGCTCTCTATAATTGAACCATTTCGATTTTTTATATATAGATTTGCCCCTTTACCAAAAAATACAGCTTCGGACGTATACTCATTAATATTTATATGTATTATTTTATCAAAAGGAATAATAAATATATCCAAAATTGCTTTTTTAAATAAGAAAGGGAATAGTACAATTTCAGATTTATGTTTAGGAAGAAATGATTTTAGCAAGATATATGGATTAGCTGAATTTATCCCAAAACACAAATATTTAACTGAATTTTTTTGTAACTTGAAAATGATTTCATCTTTTCTAAAAGTGAAAATATTAAGAATAGTAGAACTTTTAATTTCCCCGCTTATTTCTTCCAACTGATTCTTAAATAAAAAATAATTATTATACATAATTGTACTTTGCTTTTAATAGGGCAAATCTTTAAATTAAATCCGTAGATTATGGTGGTTTTTATTCGGGAAAACTTGTTGAAAAGTCGATGATAGTCGTATTATTAATAAATACATTTAAAAAAATTATCTCTATCATTTACTTCCGCAACCGCTTATAATTTATGCATTTTCTTAGCAAAATAAAATCTTTTAATTAAAATATAGTTTGGATATAAATATGAAAAGTATGACAGGATACGGTAAATCGATAATTCAAATTAATAATATTGACATTTCTATAGAAATCCGCAGTGTTAATAACCGATTTCTTGATATTGCTCTGAGAATGCCAAAAGAATTAAATGATTATGAATATGAAATTCGGAAAAATATTAAAAAAAAACTGAATCGCGGTAAGATAAACGTATATATTAATCTAATTGAAGCCACTAATGTGTCAGCAGAGCTGATGATTGATATGGAAAAAGTAAAACAACGTTATGATTTGCTTAACTATATTCATAAAAAATTAAACTTATCCGGTTCCATTACAATGGATAATTTAATGGAATTTGGAGATTTGTTTGATCCCGGACTTCAATCAATTGAATCTAAAAAAATAAAAAAATATTTATTAAAAGGTATAAACGATGCCCTAAAACAGTTTGAAGATATGCGCAAAGCTGAAGGAAACAACCTTTCTGCCGATATGAAAAACAGAATTGATCAAATCAGTGAATGGACAGAGTTTGTGGGGGAAAAAGGACGGGATAATATTCAAAAAGAATTTGAACGATTACAAAATAATATTTTTCTTCTTATAGACTCTAATAAAATCGAAAAGAATCGACTTGAAGCAGAGCTTGCAATTATTTCGGATAAAGTTGATGTTACAGAAGAGTGTGTGCGGATGGCAAGTCATATAAAATTGTTTAACGATACCTTAAATAATAATGGAGAAGCCGGTAAAAAACTAACCTTTATCCTTCAGGAAATGCTTAGAGAAGCCAATACCATGAATTCCAAAACAACGGATACAAATATTGCCCATACAGTTATTCGTATAAAAGAAGAGATAGAAAAATTAAGAGAACAGTCTCAAAATATTGAATAATACTTCAAAAATGAATTCCAACTCAAACTACTTTGCTTTTTCTGCTCCTTCCGGTGCGGGCAAAACAACGATTATAAAAAAAATATTAAGTAAATATGACAATCTTGCAATGTCAGTATCTGCTACAACAAGATCCATCCGTATAGGTGAAATAGACGGTATCGATTACTACTTTCTTTCGCATGAACAATTCATGCACAATATTTCTGAAAACAGATTTCTTGAATATGAGGCGGTACACAATGATTATTATGGGACATTGAAAGAAAAAGTAGATAATTTGATTAAAAAAGGGAAATTGGTTTTATTTGACATTGATGTTAACGGCGCTTTAAAGATCAAAGAAAAATATCCGAAGACCATATTGATCTTTATAAAGCCGCCAAGCAAAGAAGTTCTAATTGAGCGTTTACGTGGAAGAAAAAGCGAAACAGAGACATCCCTTAAAAAACGTATGGAAAGACTCGATTATGAATATTCAAAAGCGGAATTATTTGATTATATTGTAATAAACGATGATCTTGATGATGCCCTGAACGAAATTGAATCTATCATTTGGAAAACTAAATGAAAATTCTTTGCATAGATAATTCTTCCGGGAAATTGTTTTTTGTCCAGGAATTGCTATGGATGTTAAATAGTTTTAAAGAACAGGTATATTTAGATCTCAATAAAAACAGTAGAGAGCAGTATAGAAGTTTTTTAACTCATTTTAAAAATATCAGTTTAAAAGAGAATAATAAAAAAGAATCCGCTGATTTAATAATTGATATTATTGACCATAGTGATAAATTTTCTGGGAAGAACATAATATATCCTGTGATTCCTAATGATCAGGCTGCTCAATATGAAAAAATCACACAAGATTATGCATCAAAAGAATTATTTACTCTACTTAAAAAATCAGATCAATATACTACTTTTCTGACTGGGGATGTTGAATGGTTAAGAGATATAATTAATAAAAAATCGATTTACAATGATTTGGATAAACGAAAAATACTAATCAGTGCCGGACCTACAATGGAAAGAATCGACCCTGTGCGTTATTTAACTAACCATTCTACCGGCAAGATGGGGATAGCTTTAGCGAGAGCCGCTTATATACGAGGAGCAAATGTAACTCTTGTAGTGGGTCCGACCAATGAATATGTGCCTTCATATCTAAATATTATCAGAGTAGAATCTGCGGATGAAATGGCAAATGAAATAATTAATAATTTTAAGCGGACGGATGTATATATCGGGGCGGCTGCAATTGCAGATTTTACACCTTTAATAGTTCAGCATGATAAGATCAAAAAAAATAATGGAAAATTTCCACCTAAATTTAGGAAGACAATTGATATTCTTTCAGCTTTGAACAAAATTAAAATGAATCAGTATCTTATTGGATTTTCTGTTGAGACGGAAAATATGTACGAAAATTCTATGAAAAAACTGAAACAAAAAAATTTGGAATTTATTGTTGCAAACAATCCAAAAGAGGACGGTGCAGCCTTTGCCGGTGATACAAATCGAGCGACTATTATTTATAGATCGGGAAAAAGAGAACCTCTCCCTTTAATATCTAAGACTGAACTATCAAATATTATTTTAGACAAAATTGTTAAATTATTTAACTCCAGTGTCTAATAAAAAATAATTACATAAATAAAGAGTTTATTTTAAAAAATCTATTTTAAGTGTGTATTTAAATATAGTTGATACTATGAAAAATATAATTAATGATATAGAAATATTTTTAACCAATTATCAAAATGTATATGGTAAAAATATATATTTAAATGGGACATTACTTTCTCCCGAAAAGGTTATATCGCAGATTAAAAGAACCTCACCTCCGCCAATACAAATTAACAAGACTAATAAAAATGTAACATTACCGCAATTTAACCCGGAATTACAAAAATTCTATGAAGAGATTCATAATTGCACGAAATGCTCTTTATCTGATACAAGGATAAATTTTGTTTTCGGTTTGGGGAATTCAGATGCGGATATTATGTTTGTGGGGGAAGCTCCGGGTAAAGATGAGGATGAACAGGGAATACCATTTGTAGGAAGAGCGGGGAAACTTTTAAATAAAATGCTTTTAGCTATTGGATTAACGCGCGATGAGATATTTATCGCTAACATTCTAAAATGCCGTCCTCCAAATAACCGCGACCCACTGCCACAGGAAGTAATTCAGTGTGAACCGCATCTAAAACGTCAGATTGAAATTATTTCTCCAAAAGTAATTGTCGCTTTAGGTCGCATTGCCGGTCAGGTTTTATTAAAAAGAAAAAATGAAACATTAAGAAATTTGCGTCAAACTGTCCATAAATATGATGAATTGCCTTTTATTGTAACATACCATCCGGCGGCTCTTTTAAGAAATCCAAATTGGAAAAAAGAAGCCTGGCAGGATTTAAAAAAAATCAAAGAGATAGCTATAAATCAATGAAAATAATTGATAAATTAATTGATTGAAGGAGTGATGAATGGCTAAAGCTGCCATAGAAGAACAATTGATGCGTGTGCCACCGCAAGCCCTTGAAGTAGAACAAAGTGTGTTGGCATCCATGCTTTTAGATAAAGATGCCATGTTATTATCGGTAGAGAAGGTTGATGAAACATATTTTTATAAAAGCAGCCACCGTATAGTCTATTCGGCAATGATAGAACTCTTTAACAATAAAATAGAAATTGACCTTTTAACTGTAACAGATATGTTACAAAAGAGAAAACAACTTGAAGATATTGGCGGAGCCTATTATTTAACTGAAATAGTTAATTCAACTCCTACATCAGCAAATGTTGAAGAGCATCTTAATATAATTAAGGAAAAAGCATTAGCCCGAATGCTTATTAAAGAGAGTACGGAAATTATTGAAAAAGCGTATGATCAAGCTGATACGGTTGATGTTCTGTTGGATTTTGCCGAAAAGAAAATATTTGATATATCCGAAAAAAGATTAACCCAAAGCTATTCAGATATTAAACCCATCGTTCATAAAACTTTTGAACGAATCGATGAGTTATATCACTCAAGTCAATCGGGTGTTACAGGAGTAGATACGGGTTATAAACAACTTAATGAAATGACAGCCGGATTTCAAAAATCAGATCTCATTATTATTGCCGGACGTCCAAGTATGGGAAAAACAGCTTTAGCGCTAAATTTTGCTCGAAATGCGTCTTTGGAACACGGCTTCGCTGTTGGGTTTTTTAGTCTTGAAATGTCTGCAGAAGCATTGGTATTACGATTACTATGCACAGAAGCAAAAGTTAACCAAATGTCGGTTTTGCGCGGTAAGATAACACGAGATGAAATGGGCAGACTGACAAACAATGTTGATAAACTAATGAAAGCTCCAATTTATATCGATGATTCAGCATCTTTAAATGTAACGGAACTGCGAGCGAAAGCACGTCGTTTAAAAGTAGAAAAGAATATTCAATTACTCGTTATCGATTATATTCAGTTAATGGAAGGCTCCAAAGGTGAAAACAGGCAGCAGGAAATTACCCATATTTCACGATCTATTAAAGCAATTTCCAAAGAACTAAATATTCCGGTATTAGCGCTTTCACAGCTTTCGCGTGCTACGGAAACACGGGATAAAAGTAGAAAACCGCAGCTATCCGATTTACGTGAATCAGGGGCAATCGAGCAGGATGCCGACTTGGTAATGTTTGTTTACAGGCCCGAATATTATGGCATTGAAGTGTTTGAAGATACCGGTTCATCTACGCATAATATGTGTGAGATAATAATTGGTAAACAGAGAAACGGACCAACGGGTGATATTCGCTTAACTTTCTTAAAGGAATACGGTAAATTTGGTGATCCGGATCTTTTTCATGATACCGGCGCTTTTTCTCCCGGCAGCTTTTAGTAAGAAAAATATAAAACAATTTAAATATTGTCTGAACGAAAGTCACATTTTTCGTCATTTCGACCATAGGGAGAAATCTTAACTTTAACATTTACAATGATTTATAGATTTCTCGACTTCGCTCGAAATAACATTTTCCTCACTTTTCGTTCAGACGCTAAATATAAACTGCAATTATGAATGGTAAAATATGGACAAAAATGAGTCTTTAATTCAGAAAATGCACCATAAACTGGACAAACTATTCGAAGAATTGCTTGGAACAATAGAACAGTATTCCAAGTCATTTGATAAAGATCTATTAACCCGTGCATATAATTTCGGACTTGTAGCGCATTTAAAACAAGAGCGATATTCCGGTGAACCATATTTTATTCATTGTTTGAGTGTTGCTAAAATTCTAGCCGAATTACGTATGGATCAAATAATGATTATTGCTGCCTTACTCCATGATGTAATAGAAGATACAGGCGTCACTCTGGATGAATTACAAAATGAATTTGGAGAAACCGTAGCTTTTTTAGTTGATGGTGTTACAAAAATAAGTAATATCAAATATCAAAGTAGAGAAGAGCAGCAGGCTGAAACATTTAGAAAAATGCTATTATCTATGGCAAAGGATATTCGCGTCATAATAATAAAATTTGCAGATCGTCTGCATAATATGCGTACTCTCAAGTATATCCCCGAAAAAAAGCGTCCTAGAATTGCCATCGAAACCAGAGATATTTATGCCCCTTTAGCACATAGATTAGGTATTGCGAAAATTAAGTTTGAACTCGAAGATCTTTCATTAAAGTACCTTGAACCGAAAGCTTATGCCGATGTGGATAAGAAAATCAGAATTTCGGGAAAAGAACGACAGAAGTATATTTTAAGTATTGCCAATCCAATTGAAGATGAGCTACTAAAGAACAACATTAAAGCTGATATATCCGGACGTCCAAAAAGTTATTACAGCATTTATACTAAAATGACTAAGAGAAATAAACCTTTTGAAGAAATATATGATCTTCTTGCTATTCGATTAGTTGTTGAAAAATTAGAAGAATGCTACTATACTCTCGGTATTATTCATAGCAAATTTATGCCGGTTTACGATCGTTTTAAAGACTATATTGCAATGCCTAAAATAAACGGGTATCAATCATTGCACACTACTGTAATCGGGCCCAATGGCAGGATGGTTGAAATTCAAATCCGCACTGCAGCAATGCATGAAATGGCTGAAAACGGTATCGCCGCTCATTGGCGGTATAAAGAAGGAATTAAAGATGATGAAGCTGATAAACATCTGAATTGGGTTCGGGAATTATTAGAAAGGCAGATGCATGATGAAGATCCTAAGGACTTTCTTGAAAATCTTAAAATTGATCTTTTTCAAGACGAAGTTTTTGTCTTTACGCCAGCTGGGGATTTGATAATACTACCCCGTAAACCAACGCCTATTGATTTTGCCTATGCTGTTCATACTAATGTCGGTAATCATTGTATTGCTGCAAAAGTAAATGGTCGAATAGTTCCATTGAAATCTATATTACGTAGTGGAGAACAGGTAGAAATTATTACTTCACAAAATCAAAAACCTGCACAGGATTGGCTTTCTGTTGTTAAAACAAGTAAAGCCCGGCATTGGATAAAAAAGATTATCAGAGAAGAACAAAATGCTCAAATATTAGAAATTGGTGATGAAATACTTGTAAAATTTTTAAAAAAGCATAAACTAAGCGAGAAAAAGAAAGAATTTTTGGATGTGCTTCCAAAATTCGGATATCAGACAGTGGATAGTCTAAAAATTGCTCTTGGTAAAGGGGATTTAACGCCGGAAGATATCCGCAAAAAATTATATCCTGATATTACGGAGGAAACTGACGAAAAAGATAGTTTTATTGTTAGATTTTTAAAAAGAGCGCGTACCGGAAATGCTATTCGAGTTCAGGGAATCGATAATATGCTTATTAATTTTGCAAATTGCTGCCAACCGGTTCCAGGTGATCGAATAATCGGTTATCTCACCCGTGGAAAAGGTGTTACCGTCCATCGGACAGATTGCAAAAATATGATGAAGCTATACGAAGATAAAGATAGAGTTATCGATGTTGAATGGGCAATCAATAAGGATCAGGAATTTCATGTTCATTTATCAATTCTCGGCGATGACCGTAAGGATCTTTTAAGAGACATCACTCTCTGTGTATCCCGCTTAAATATTAATATCGTAGCTGTAAATTTTTCATCCGAAGATATGTACGCACGGGGCCATTTGGATATATTAATTAAAGATTTAAGTCAATTGACTAAAATAATGAATAATATAAGAAAAATTTCAGGTGTTCTGTCTGTCGAGCGAATTGATAATACGACTAATTAGCTGTTCAAAAAATTACAACTTGAATTAATTGCGGTTAATACTTAATTTAAACATCATAAATTCAAACAGATAGTAAGAAAGGGATAATTTTGGAATTTGTTTATTTAACAAAAGGTGGATTAAAAAAGCTAAAAGATGAATTACACGAATTAAAATATAAAAAACGTCCTGCAATATCTCAAAAGGTTGCTACAGCTCGTGAAATGGGTGATTTAAAGGAAAATGCCGAATATCATGCGGCCCGCGAAGAATTATCTTTGGCTGAAACCAAGATACAACAATTACAGGATAGTGTCGCCAGGGCAAGGATTATTGATGACACCGATCGGGATACCAATCAAGCTTCCATATTAACAACAGTAAAGGTTCTTGATCTAAAGCGAAAAAAAGAATATGACTATACTTTGGTTTCGACAGATGAAGCGGATGTAAAACTCAATAAAATCTCAATAACATCCCCTGTTGGGAAAGGTTTATTAGGGAAAAAAGTCGATGAAGTAGCGGAAATTCAAGTTCCGGCCGGCCTTATTCGATATAAAATAATTTCAATACGTTAATAAACAGACATTTTCTATTAAAAGACAATAGATTTATCTTTAAGCAAGTTTTCTCCTTTATTAAAACAAATTATTGTTTAATGAAACAAATTTTTCCACTTTTACGTCTTTAAAAAACATAAAGACTAACAAAGGGAGCATACAATGTCAGAAGAAAAAAACATGGAAGAGAAAAAAATTTATCGCTCAAAAGTTAATCGGATGATTGCCGGTGTGTGCGGGGGACTGGCAGATCACTTTAATATTGACCCTGTATTACTTCGTATTATTTGGGTTGTATTAACATTGCTTGGAGGAATTGGTATAATCGTTTATTTATCGGCTATCATTATTATTCCCGAGAATCCAAGTGAAGATTATCCGGAAAAGGAAGAATCAGGGAAAAATGACCGCACAATATTTTGGGGAAGCGCGTTAATTGTTATTGGTGTTGTTATCTTACTAAAACAATTTGGATTTTTTTATTATTTCAATTTTTGGCATATCCCATGGCAAATTATTTGGTCTGTATTTTTGATTTTACTGGGAGTATTTTTACTCTATAATAAAAATTTTACTACTAAAAAAGAGCCCTATAGTGGCGAAAACACTTCCACTAAAGAACAAACCGGAGAAACTAAGCAATTATATCGTTCACGTAATGTAAAAATGATTAGCGGTGTATGCGGAGGCTTGGCAGACTATTTTCATATTGATGTAAGCTTGGTTCGTATTGGATGGGTCTTGCTCACATTTGCCTCTTTCGGAATAGGAATTCTCGGTTATATTGTGATGATTATTGTATTTCAAGAAGATCCTGAAGAAAGTGAGATCAAAGATATTACTACTAAAAAAGTTGGAGAATAGCTATGGATAGAAGAAAACTAGCTGCATGGGCTTTGATACTATTTGGAGTAATACTTCTCGGTATGCAAGTGAATATTATTGATCCTTCACGCTCTACAATAGTTATTCTGCTTTCTGCATTTTTAGGAATAATGCTTTTTACTAAAGGAATAAATCATTCCAAACATAAAGGAATATTAGGAGGTTCTTTTTTTCTGCTAATATCAATTACGCTGCTTTTAATGAACAATAATATATTGCCCACTGATGATCAACTTGGCGTGGCATATATTCTTTTTGATCTCGCTGCTGCAAATTTTATCTACTACCTTTTTCAGAAAGAATTTTTATCAAATATTATATCCGGATTTATCTTTGTACTAATCGGTTTAGTAATTATTATTGATTATTATAAGGTTCTACCGTTGTGGTTTGCGATTGATTTATTACAGACCTATTGGCCCGTTATTTTAATAATCATCGGTATTATTATCTTATATAGAGCGTCTTTAAAAAACAAAAAAACGATTGATTTAACATAGAAATATAATTAATGGCTTATCTAAAAGGGGAAATTTCCTTACCGGGTGATAAATCTATTTCACATCGGTCAGCACTTTTTGCATCGTTTAAAAAGAATCCTTCTACTTTTGAAAATTTTAATTTCAATAACGACTGTTCAGCAACTTTAAGTTGTTTAAAAATGCTTGGTATTAAATGGGAAACGAATGACGAAAAAATAACGATCCATGGTAAACCCCTTTCAGAATGGCAGCCCGCTCCCACAACTCTATACGCTGAAAACTCCGGTACAACAACACGACTAATCAGTTCATTATTGGCAAATCTCCCTTTTATATCCCGGATTTCGGGCGATGAATCTCTGAAAAAGAGACCGATGAAACGAATTATCGATCCCTTAACCATGATGGGAGCAGATATTCAGTCTAAAGAAGGAATGCTTCCATTAAAATTTATGCCTGTAGAAATATTACATGGCATAAGGTATAAGCTCCCTATGGCCAGTGCACAAGTTAAATCCGCCGTTTTATTAGCCGGATTATTTGCGGAAGGAGAGACGGTGGTTATTGAAACAACTCCCACTCGCGATCATACGGAAAGGATGCTTGGTTTAAAAAGTATAAAAAATGAAAATGGAAGCCGCTCAGTTTTTAGTTCTCAACAGACTATTATTCCTGAATTATCAATGACCATTCCGGGTGATTTTTCATCCGCTGCTTTTTTTATTGTTGCGGCCCTATTGCTACCGGATTCCGAACTTATGATTAGAAATGTTTCTCTTAATCCAACTCGTACCGGATTACTAAAGATATTAAAAGAAATGGGAGCAAATTTAAAAATCATCAAAAAACAGGATTACCCGGAATCCAGTGGTGATATTTATGTAAAATACAGTCCAATGCATAATGTATCGATTGATGCTTCAATGATTCCTAATATTATTGATGAAATTCCTATTCTTTCCATACTTGCCTCATCCACTGAGGGAGAATTTGAGCTGCATCATGCTGAGGAGTTACGATATAAAGAATCTGACAGAATAATGGCTATTGTTGATAATTTGAAAGCAACCGGCATTACTGTCACTGAATATAAAGACGGCTTTAAAGTGCCCGGCAATCAGAGTTTTACAAGAGGGCATATAAAAACTTTTGGCGATCATCGTATTGCCATGTCTTTTGCCATAGCTAATTTAACAACAAGAGATGAAATAATCCTTGACGATCCTGCTTGTGCAGATGTTTCATTCCCACAATTTTGGTCGATTTTAAAGAAAGTTACTGTTAATTAATGGATAAGTATGGTGTAATCGGATATCCCTTAGCCCACAGTATTTCTCCTAATATCCATAACATGGCTTTTTCTGGGTTGAACATAGATGCTTCATACACAAAGATAGAAATCCCAACGGATTCTTTAAAGCATAAGATACTCCAATTAAAAACTGAAAAATGGTCCGGTTTTAATGTTACCATTCCATTTAAAGAAAAAATTATAGATTTTCTTGATGAAATTGACCCGATTAGTGAGAAAATCGGCGCTATCAATACCATAAAAATCGTTAATAATAAATGGATTGGCTACAACACCGATTATATTGGTTTTATCCGTCCATTGCAGAGTGAAATTCAGCATTTAAAATCGGCTCTTGTAATAGGCGCTGGCGGCGCAGCGAAAGCCGTTGTGTATAGCTTGATTGAAAAAACAACTATATCTACTATATTTATTATCAACAGGACGCGTATCCGCGCAGAACAATTAGCGGCGGAAATCGAATATTCACGAAGAATTAATCTGAATGTTATTCCTTTAAGTGAAACCGGCAATGTTGCTCAATCCATTGAACTTATAGTTAATGCTACCAATGTTGGAATGGGTATGCTTGCTGATGAAACGCCAATAAATATTCCCATAAAAGCATCAAATTCTATTGTTTATGATTTGATTTATAACCCTAAAAAGACCAAATTACTGCGTCTTGCAGAATTGAATGGCCATAAAATAATTAATGGCTTGCCCATGCTGGTTTTTCAGGCTGAAGAAAGCTTTAAAATATGGACAGGGAAATCGTTTCCTGAAGCTGTTGTAAGGCATTATCTTTAATAATTAGGAAGACTAACAAAATGAGTCAAAATAGAAGAGAATTTATAAAAAAAGCTTCAGCAGGGGCTGTTGGATTTGCAGCATTTAGTAGTAGTATCAATGCTCTGCCGGCTAAAAACTACGAAAATATTATTGGAGCGAATGATAGAATCAATATTGCCATACAGGGATTGGGAAGACGTTTAGGTGGTTATGTAGAATCTATAGAAAGAAAAGAAAGTAACGTCTATTTACTTTACTTATGTGATGTGCTGAAAAGTCAAAGAGAAAAGGCTGCAAAGCGATTTGAAGAAAAAATAAGTAACAAGCCTGTACTTGAGAATGATATTCGTAAAGTTATAGAAGATAAAGAATTAGATGCTGTTTTTATGGCTACTCCTGATCATTGGCATACACCGGGAGCTTGTATGGCCATGGAAGCCGGTAAACATGTTTATTTGGAAAAACCTTGTAGCCATAATCCAAAAGAGAACGAACTGGTTGTTGCTTTCCAGAAAAAATACAAGAAGGTTGTTCAAATGGGTAATCAGCAGAGATCATCTTTAGAATCTACTGAAATAATAAAAGACATTCACAATGGTATTATTGGTGATACATATAAAGCAATTGCTTTTTATACCAATTCCAGGGGGGAAGTACCTGCTCCTGTAAAGGCCCCGCCACCTGAAGGTTTGGATTGGAACCTTTTTCAAGGCCCATCGCCAAGAAAAGATTATATGCACGATACCTGGAATTACAATTGGCATTGGTATGGATGGGATTTTGGAACTGCGGAAATGGGAAATAATGCTACGCATGAGTTAGATATTGCTCGTTGGGCTTTAGATGTGAAATATCCGGAACATGTAGATGTTTATTCTGGTAAATTTCAATATGTGAATGACGGATGGGATATGTATGATACCATGGAAGCTACTTTTCGATTTCCAAATAAAAAGATCATTCATTGGGATGGAAGAAGTAGAAATGCTTATAACAAATATGGCAAAGGTAGAGGAGCTCTAATTTACGGATCTAATGGCTCTGTATTCATTGATCGTGAAGGTTATAGTTTATATGATCTAAAAGGGAAATTGATAAAAGAAAAAAAGATAAATGGAGAAGAAGGAGGGGTTGCTCTTGGTGGAGGAGGAAACCTTTCGACAAGACATGCTGTTAACTTTTTTGAAACGATACGAGGAAAGGAAAAGCTGACCTCACCTATAGCTCAAGGAGCCGTTTCTCAAATGTTGACGCATTATGCAAATATTTCATCAAGAATTGGAAAATCATTTGAAGTAGATGAAATTACCGGAAGAATTTTTGATCGGGATGCAATGAAGCTTTGGGCACGAGAATATGAACCTGGATGGGAACATAAACTATAAAAAAAGGAAATTATTCTAAGCACAAGCTATTTTAATTGGAAAATATATATCATAGATGTTTTTTAAAAAAATTCATAAGGATGCAAATTCAAAAGCACGGGCAGGATTGTTACGAACCGATCATGGAACCGTAGAGACGCCGATTTTTATGCCGGTTGGTACTCAGGCAACGGTAAAAACACTTACTCCGGATGATCTCTTAAAAAGCGAAGTGCAAATAATTTTAGGGAATACCTATCATCTATTCCTTAGACCCGGCCATAAGTTGATCGAAGAATTTGGCGGTTTGCACCCTTTTATGAGTTGGGATAAGCCTATTTTAACGGATAGCGGCGGTTACCAGGTTTTTAGTTTAAAAGAGATTAGAAAAATAGATGAAGAAGGGGTTACTTTTCAATCACATTTAGACGGTTCACATCAGAGATTTACACCTGAAAGTGTTCTTAATATTCAACGGTCTTTGGGCAGTGATATTATGATGGTTTTAGATGAATGTGCACCCTATCCATCAACTAAAGAATATGCATCTAAATCGAATGTTTTAACCTTAAAATGGGCGGCAATTGCCCGTGAGTTATATGAGAAACAGAAACCTCTTTATGGGCATAACCAATGGCTTTTTGGTATTGTTCAAGGCAGCACCTATAAAGAAATTCGTCAAAAAAGCGCAGAAGAGTTAGTCAAAATGGATTTTCCCGGTTATTCGATTGGGGGATTAGCCGTTGGCGAGCCGCCGGAAGTGATGTATGAGATGACAGATTTCACAACGGATTTGCTTCCTGATAATAAACCGAAGTATTTAATGGGCGTCGGTAAACCGGAAGATATACTGGAAAATATTGAACGCGGGGTGGATATGTTTGATTGTGTTATCCCCACACGAAATGCGCGCAATGGTACCGTTTTTTCTAAAGCCGGAAAAATGATTATTAAAGCCGGTAGATTTAAAGCGGACCAAAATCCAATTGACAATACATGTGGCTGCTACACGTGTCAAAAATTTTCAAGAGGATATATTCGCCATTTAATGAATGTAAATGAAATATTAGGCTTAAAATTGGCAACGATACATAATATTCATTTTTATTTATGGCTGGTAAAAGAAGCGCGTAAACATATTATTGAAAACACTTTTATTGATTGGAAAAAGAAAATATTACCTAAAATTAAATCTGTAATTTAATATCTAACAAGAAAGGAATAACATGACTGAATTTGTATTACTTATGGCCCCGGCCGGCGGCGCTGAGGGTGGCGGAAATCCCTTTATGTCGTTTTTGCCATTTATTTTAATTATTGTCATAATGTATTTTTTAATGATTCGTCCGCAACAGAAAAAACAGAAAGATAAACAACGTATGATTAACGCCATGAAAAAAGGTGACAATGTTGTTACACTCGGCGGTATTCATGGGAAAGTAACCGGTTTTACTGATAATGATAACACCGTAATAGTTAAAGTAGATGACAAGGTAAAATTAAATATTGACAGGACGGCTGTTACTGCTGTCAACCCAATTGGTAATACCGGAACTGAAACGGCTAAATGAAAATAATATTTATGGGGACGCCACACTTTGCTGTGGCGTCTTTAAATAAAATTTTATTAAGTGAGCATGAAGTCTTAGCGGTAGTCACCGTTCCGGATAAACCTCAGGGTCGAGGTCAAAAACTAAAAGCATCTCCCATAAAAGAAACGGCTTTAAATCATGGTATACCTGTTCTACAGCCGGAAGATCTAAATGATGTTGATTTTATTGAAAGCTTGAAACAATTTAAAGCGGACCTTTATATTATTGTTGCCTTTAGAATACTTCCACTATCTGTTTTTTCAATACCTGAAAGGGGAACTCTGAATGTACATTCGTCTCTTCTGCCTAAATATAGAGGCGCTGCGCCCATTAATCGCGTAATAATGAATGGAGAGAATATTAGCGGTGTAACAACCATGTTGATTGACAGGAAGGTTGATACGGGGCAGATTTTAATGCAGAAAAGTGTCAATATACCCGATACTATGACTGCCGGTGAGCTCCATGATATCCTTGCTGTAATGGGCGCTGAGCTGCTGTTGGAAACATTATCAAAGCTGGAAGAAAACGCCATTGTTCCCATAATACAAGATGATGAACTTGCAACAAAAGCACCTAAGATAAAAAAAATAGATTGTAAATTAGATTTTATTTGCAACTCGAAAGAAATCTATAATAAAATTAGGGGATTAAGCCCATATCCCGCCTCATTTTGCATCTTTCGTGGTAAA
This sequence comes from Calditrichaceae bacterium, assembly GCA_030592985.1. Lineage (GTDB taxonomy): Bacteria > Calditrichota > Calditrichia > Calditrichales > Calditrichaceae > JAUVIB01. The sequence continues at coordinate 15,985 of JAUVIB010000003.1, forward strand.
GTTTTAAAAATTTTTAACAGCATTTTAAATATTGATTCCATCAAAAACAAGTATAATGTTCCCGGACAAATAATAAAAATTAATAAGAATTCCTTTGCGGTTTGTTGTGGTGATGGTAAGTCTATAAAAATCACAGAAGTTCAACCGGAAGGTAAAAAACGAATGCCTGTACAGGCTTTTATAAATGGTTATAAAGTAAAATCCGGAGAATATTTAGAATAAAGATTGTAACATTATTGTCTCTTATTATTAAACCGATACCTGCCTAATTGTTGAGGATTATCCCTATGATTACCGGAATTATTCAACCTTCTGTTTGCAGTCTATTATGAAATACGCGTCATAGACAAAAAAAACGGAAAAAATTAATAAAATATAAAATATCCAAATCAAACTTATCCTCAATAATGCGAAAAATACCCTTAACTGAAATAAATAATTGCCTGATAGCGTTTGTTATTTTATAAATAATTTAACAATAATAGGAATAAGGGGAATGATATGAGTAAAGTTTTTAAAATGATCGAATTGGTAGGTACTTCCGACTTGAATTATGAAGGTGCAATTCAGAATGCCATCTCTAAAGCTTCCGAATCAATTAAAGAGATCAGTTGGTTTACGGTAGAGGAGCAACGGGGGTCCATTAAAGATGGAATTATAACAGAATTTCAGGTGATTTTAAAGGTTGGTTTTAAGTTATTGGACTAAGCCTATACCAAGATAGAAAAAAAGAGATATTTCAGCTTAATCGACAAACTGAAATATCTCTTTATTTATTTATTTTTATATTTTCTTATAGCTGCATATTTTGCGGCAGCTATGGTTTCTCTATTAGCCTTCTCAGTTAATTTGCCTTTTGAAAGGTCTTCAACCAAAATATAACCGTTCATCAACAATAACTGGACAATCATATTATTGATTATTGTCTCTTCACTGTAACCAGTGGCAATATATACTTTTTCACAATTGTCATAAAATTCTTCAGAGAAGTCGAGATTATTGGGCAACCACATTAATTGTTCGTATGTTTCACTAAAATTATTCAGTTCAATATTAATATTTGGCGTTACCAATAGAGGACTGAATTTATACTGCTTTGGCAACGGTTTATAACTTTTCAATCGTGTGACGTCAACAGGCGTTTTTAAGTTGTCAAGTCTTACTAATTTAGCCTTACGCATCTCATTCATCTGATACAGGAAAAAGTTATATCGTTCAACTTCCAAACTCTTTTTATGATGTTTAAACAACCAGCCATAATGTTCATCAATATTCTTTTTAACAAGATTCTTAATTCTATAAATTTCAGGAGTTGTATTTCGCACTTCCTGAACAAGTTTTATTAGTTCATTTGCTGCTTTTTGCGGTCCGGATATTTCTTTTCCCGATTTACCAAGATCTGTTGATAAAATAGCGCATTGAATATTTTTTCCTTTACCACTACCATTATCACCGCCCTTCAGCACTTTTATAAGATGATGACGAATTTTACGTTCAGACGCCTCATCAATAAAAGGATTTCCTGAAGGAGTGCTCGCAAGAGAATTGAATATTTGACTGAAAAATCCACGATCAATATTAAAAGTAATGGAGTTTTTCCTATTTTCTATATCATCTGCCCGTGCAATAAAACGGTTTTTTATTATATCAAATTTTACTCCACTTACAATATAGCGAATATTATCTCGGCTAAATTCTTTCTCTTTAAATATTTTATTTACAACCTCTTCAATATCTATTTTATCGATCATTTTATATGAGGAAGCTAAATAATAGATACCTGTAGCGTTTTCTTTATTCCAGTCAAGCACATCATCAAGATAATTACCGTGTTTATCCAAAATGTCCACAATATTCTTATCTGCAGTATAACGCAGAAGAGTTCTTTGAAAATTTGGATTATCTGAACTGGTTGCCTTCTCTTTACGTTCACCATGTGAATCGCGGTATAGCATGAAATTTTCTACGTTAGAATATTTCGTTATACCGGCTTCTGCCTTAGCTGAATTTTGAGCGGTTAAAATTATATCGATTTTAAACGGCATATGAATATCACAGAATCCGGAAATAGTGCTGCGGGAATTGAGATCGATCACATTACTATCAGCACTGCTTTCAAAGAGAGAACGATATGCTTTTATATACTGTGGATCGAAATCGGTTACACGGGAGAAATCTCCAACTTCAGTGCCAATACCATATAAATTCCCCTCTTGATCAGGAAAAACATGAAGCATATCACCGGCAATTAGTTTAATAGATCTGATTCTCGCTAAATCTTTTCTAAGCCATTTAAGCATCATAGCTGCCAACATTTCCGATTTTCCAACGCCGCTGTCTCCACTAATCATGACACCAAATAAACTTCCATCTTCACCTTCTACAACAAAGAAAGAACCATGGACAGGAGCGCCGCCCATCTCTTTAACTTTTTCATTAAGCATCGTTAAACGGGGTTTTTTAATATCCCCAAAATAATCGACGGATTTTTTTAAAGGCGTAACAAAAGTTTTTATATTTCCGGTTGGTCCTTTAAGGTCAAAATAACCGATTTGCGGGTATGAAAGTACTTTTTCCGGAGCGCCGAGAAAAAGTATAATATCAGGCACGAACTCTTTAATCTCTTTTAAACTAACCGATTGCGGCTGAATTAAGCGATAATTGTCCGTTAAATATTTTAAATAAGATTTTTGAAATACATATAATTCATTTATAAGTCCCTGATTAACAATCCTGCAGCGATAATCATCTTCATCCATATTATCTACAAATTTTGCCATACGGTTAATAAAAAAATCCGATGTAGGACGGGTAGACATATTTTTTATAAACTCTCGCGGTGATTGTCCATTATCGTTATTCAAATATTCAATAGGACTTAATCTGTCCAATTTATGGAAAGGATATTCTCGTTTTTTTGCATCAGTACTAATTCGGGTATGAGTTTGAACCGGTTGTTCTGCTGATATCACACCACATTTTCGCATTACATCATTAATCCATCTTAGTTTTCCGTTATCATAGGATTCTAATGGATTGCTTCGATTCGTAAATCCACGATAGATGGTAAAGCCGTGTTGAATCATTTCATTAAATGTTGAATTTTGAGGTAAATACTGCAAATTAAGTAAGCGCATCAGAACATGGTTATAGCGGAAATAATATTCTGTCTGTTTAGATAGATTCATAAGGTTTGTCAGAAAAAGAATTACCTGACGTGAAGTATCTATTATCTGATCTTTAGAAATTTTATAAAATTTCTTTTGAAAAATATCAAGATAGATTTCTCTAAGCATTTTGGGGAGTATATTTTCCGTAAAAAGTCGTGTATCTTGTTCAACATGGTCTTCCAATTGCTTTTGTAAAAGATTGGAAATGCCAAGCATCGATTGCGGAAGATTTACTTCCGTTTCTAGAAGATAAACATAAAGAAATTTTTCCCGGTAGGAGAGTGATTCAACCATTAAGCGTTTTTTTAAATCCATATAATAATATCCGCTAATTTTCTCTCCAAACGGATGAGATTTAATTTCTTCACTTGATGAAATATTTGAAACTAAGCGGTCTATTGCGATTTCCAGGTTAAGCTCATTCAAAGATTTATTAGTTGTTTCCTCAAAAATATCAATCGATTTATTAAATAATTCCTCTATGGATGGTTCGTTTAACTCCTGCTCAAAGGGAAGATTAAAATGAAGCAGTAATTCCTTAATATATTTCCGTAGGATGGCATTATATCCTTCTAACTTAGCTAAATCACCTGGTTCATCTTTTTCATTGGCATTTAAGACCAGCAGTTTCACCTTATTATCTGAAAAAAGTATTTGTTCAAGCTCGACCAATATTTCAATCATAATAAGTCGTTCATCGGTGTCATCAAGTAGATGAGATTCCGGCTGAAACTCTAATTTACTCGTTATGAATTTAAGAATAGAGGACTTACCGAATTGTGCTAAAACGGTATTGATGTCAAGATTTTGGATAGCAGGTATATTTTTATATATCTGCGGCAATAGGTTTTCATAAACTTTAGAAAAAGCTTTGCTATTAATAAATTCAACTAAATCCCGGCATTGACCAATATTTTCATAAAATTCAAATACTGCATTTTTGGAATCACGAATTGAGTTTACTGTCACACCGGATGCTTTTGGGAATGGATGATATAATGTTTTTATTTGATTTATTCTTAAACTTTGAATTACCTGCTTTTCTGAATCTTTAATTAAATAATAATCGCTCAATATTTGCCTGACAAATTCATCGTCCGAGTCGGTTTGAAAAATAGTCTCTAAAATTTCATCTGTTTCAATATTCTTGTCAGATGTTGTTTTTATTTTATAGTATTTGTTCCAGTATTCAAAAAATATTTTAAGGGCATTTTCCAATTCGGCAGTAAATATTTCATAGCTCTTTTCACTACCATCTATATAGTCGCCAAGAGAAAAACGGACAAAACCGGTAGGGTAAGGTATAACAGCTAATCCTCGTTCTTCTGCAAGTTTTTGAGTGAATTTTTCAAGATCAAGATAGGATATAAAATCTTTTAAAACGATATTAAACAAATAAGCGCCGTCTGCATTTAAAAAGGTAACATTCTCTATTTCATTTTCTGCAATAACACGTTCGGCAAATTCTTTAGCTAAGATTAACCGTTTATTGGATTCGAAACGAAAAATACGATTGATACGAAAACGATTTAAATCGGCAACTATATGTTTCTTGTAATAGCTAAAAAACGCTTCACCTTTATATTTAAAATCATCAGGTAATTCTAGTACATCAAGTTTATCTAATGAAGCAAGTTCGTCTAATAGAAAAATATGCAGAGGACTACCTTCAAAAAGAGATTCCCTTTGGATGTTTTTGCTTCTATTGGCTAACATCGCCGGCTGATTGTTTTTAATCTGTTTTTCAATAAAACTTTCAAGCTTTTTCTTGACTTTATGCCGTGATGCATCTTTGGGTAGGCTTTCATCAATTTCATGTTTAATTTTTCTAGCCTGCTCGGCCACCTCCAAAATATTGATCAATAAATAAAGAGAGTTTGAATTTCCGACACCGATATCAGTCTGCTCTTCAATATAATCATTCACATCCTTTTTCGCATCGGTTACAGCTAAAGCACCGAGTCTGTCACCGGTTGCGCCTAGATTTTTAGTCGTAGACAAAGCGGCAACCATTGAAATGCGGGCATAAGTGGTGATATTATTGATGATATAGTTGGAAATAGTCCGCCATTTAGGTTCTTCAATATTTTCATTTTTCACTGAATCATTATAAGCTTCATCCAAAAAAAGCGTAAATTGTGTGTTTGAAATAAATTTTAAAAATTTAATTAGTGAAACATCATTAAAATCAGTAAACCCTGTGGGATTTGACGGGTCATTGACCAAAATCGTTGAATTTGTACAAAAATGATCCCAAATAGCACCCGTTTCGTCAAAAAGTTGAAACGAACTTTTTAGCCGGTCTAATTTGATCAGGAAACGTTCATAATCAATCCGTCCCTCTTCGTTAAGTTCAATTTCAATATCAAATGGGTTAATATCAAATTTCTCAATGGGTAGCAGATCTTTATATTCCCAGGCTGCTTGCTGATTAAGAAAAATAAAAGGTTTAACTTCGAACCGGTTCAAGACCACGTCTCTGATAATCATTTGTGCATCATCAGAAATGGATGTTTTTTCCAGGTTGCCGAGGCCGGCGATAAATTCCTTTATAATTTTCTGTTCAGCTTTAGATTTTTGATTGTATTTCGCTTCTATTCCAAGATCAATTAACAGATTACGAAAACGCCCTTTATTATTTGCTTCATTTTCTACTTTTGTAATGTACTCTTTGTATTTCTCTAAAAATAGATTAACACCAAAGTTTTTATGGAAATGATTATGAAGGGTTCGTTCGTAATTATCGGGGAGAATATCAAGGATTACATGGCAGCGGTCGATAATTTCCGCTTTAATCTCTTTCTGTTTCTTTTGTAATAGGTATTCTCCGTATGTTTTAATTTGGTTTCGGCCTCCACCCTCAACAATGGTAGAAATATATATATCGCTGCTACCCTGATAAAAGTAGTCACGCATTCTATTCTCAAATTCTTCAAGTAGTAGTTTATTAACTTCCACCCGAGTATCAGGGTCTGTTATTCGTTCAATAAAATAGAGATAGGCCGTTAATTTAGATAAAATATATTTATCAATAATGATCTGCCGGGCAAATTCATCAAATTTATACAAAATAATATCTTGCTTAGGGTTATTTGACTCGGCAAGCTGTTCAATTTTTAACTGGTTTAATTCTTTTTCATAATCTTTAATTTTATCTTCAGCAGCAAGGCGGAATTTAGTTATATTTTTTGAATTCACCTTTTCCAGTATTGGACGCAGGTTGAATTGAGTATTAGCAGGCGCCCCAAGTTTTTTATTGTGAACTTTATTGAGGATATTTATTATATCATTATGAAAAGCAAAGACTAAACACGTATTGGAAATTTTTGATTCTGGAGAATCATCAATAAATATTATGCGTGTTAATAAAGGGAACCATTTTGCATCATTAAACGGATTTCGACGCATATGTTTCGTTTTGACCACAAAAATACTCGTAGTATCTTCCTTGATCTGTTCATAAACATCATCCGGATTGTTAAAATCAATAACACGAACAACTTCTTTTCCGAATATTTCGTCTATTATTAATTTTATGGCCGTTTCAGCCTGGCCGGATACAAAAGACTTTATAAAACCATTTAATCCTTTAAAATTTATCGTGGATTCCGTACGCGCAAGAAATGCATTTTTTTCGGCCTGAGTTGTATAATGGGTACTTTGAATGACCATTTGATCTAATACATCAAGCAGATAATTCCATTGTGCCTCTTCAACATTACCCTTTATGCCGATAATATCTCGAAATTTGCGTAATTCATTTACATTATCACCAAGGAATATTTTATACAAAAAGTCAATCATTGATTGTGTTACCGGCGGCGTTCCTATAGAAAAATCATGACTTTTAAGAATATTACTTATTTGTATCTTTTGATTTTCATCGATTAATTCAATATCCATTAAATGTGTTAAGCGGCCGATAAATGATTGTCGCTTGCTGCTATACTCATATGCTTTAGAATTTTCATGGGGAAATATCATTAGTGATACATCGATATAACCGGGAATAGCTTCTTTTAACTCAAGAAGTTTTTTATTGATTTCTAATAACTGGCGTGCAGGATCATCAGGTTCCTCATAGCACAATCTTACAAAATTCGTTAATATTTCAAATATACGGTCTGGTAAAAAGTTATCAGCACCTTCACCTAATGATTCATAGAGATTAATAAATCCCAAAGCATCTGAATTTAACTTTAATTTCAACTTATCTAATATTTGCATTTTTCCAAGTCTTGTTTGGTGATACATTTTTTTCTGCAAAGATATGATAATTAGGGCATATATTCAATTTTGATTGCAATAAATTAGTATTTTTTTAATTATTTTAGAAAAAATTAATAATTTTTACCCATAATTATTTTACCATCATTGAAAGTATGACTTTATGTGGTTCTATTATCGTTTGCTATAGAATATGAAATTGATTATTTTAAACGTCTATTCGTAATTAATGAATGTGTATGATATAAAGAAAAATATTGGAGTAAATAATAAATGTTTGATACTATACCTATTTTTTCGTTACTGATAAATTTAATTTTATTAGTTGCCGGTATCATAACCGGTTATGCAGTTTATCATTTAAAATTGTCTAAAATAAAAGAATCTACATCACAGATAATTGAGGAAGCAAGCACAAAAGCAGACAAAATAAACAAAGATAAATTGTATCAGTTTAAGGTTGAACTTCAGCATAAACGCTCAAGTTTTCAAAAAGAATTGCAAAGGAAAGAGGAAAAATACTCCCAATTAGAATCGCAGTCGCTTAAAAAAGAAAAAGAACTGCGAAGGGAGGAAAACAAGATAAAAATAATGGAAGATAGAGTTAATATAAAAGAGAAGAAAATTAATGAACTGGAAGAGCTTTTATATGAAAAGAATAAAAATGTTGAAAATATCATTAGTAAACAAAATATTCAACTACAGAGAATCACAAATTTAACAATCGAAGAAGCAAAAAAACAACTTTTTACGAATCTCGAGAAGCAAACAAAACTCGAATCAATCCAGATCATGAAAGGAATTCGAGATGAAGCTAAGGAAAGCGCACAGCGCGAAGCTAAAGAGATTATTGCAAATGCCATCGAAAATATAGCTTATGAATTTACAATGGAGGCGACGCTCTCTACTGTAGAGCTTCCCAATGAACGATTCAAAGGAATGATTATCGGTAAAGAAGGAAAAAATATACGGGCCTTCGAAGAAGTAACCGGTGTTAAAGTTATTGTAGATGATACCCCGGAGCTGGTCGTGTTATCCGGCTTTGATCCTGTAGCAAGGGAAATTGCCAGGATTACGATGAAACTCCTTATTAAAGGTAAAAATATCAATTCAAAAAATATTCAGCAAATGTATCAAAAAGCTACTGCTGAAATACAGAGATCCATAAAAAAAGCAGCGGAAGATACATTAAATGAGTTGAAAATAACCCATGTACATCCTATTATGAAAGAAAATTTGGGCCGATTGCGCTACCGTTATAGCTACGGACAAAATATGCTTCAACATGCAAAAGAGGTTGCCTTGCTTACCGGATCGATGGCGGCAGAACTTGGATTTCATGTTAAACTTGCCAAACGGGCAGGACTTTTTCATGATATTGGCAAAGCAATTAGTAATAGTGCAGAAGGGAGTCATGTAACACTTGGTGTTGAAATTGCAGAAAAATGTAAAGAGCATAAAGTTGTTATTAACGCTATTTTGGCACATCATGAAGAAGCAGAACCGATATCTCCTATTTCAGTATTGGTTACAGCAGCAGATAAGATAAGTGGAAGTCGACCCGGTGCTCGACGAGACACCTTGGAAGTATACACAAAAAGAATTACAAACTTAGAAGATATTGCCAATTCATTTGAAGGTGTTTCTAAGACGTATGCAATATCTGCCGGACGTGAAATCCGCGTGATTGTTGAGCCGGAACGTATTTCAGATGAAAAAGCAGAGTTACTTTCAACGGATATTGCTTCAAAAATTAGAAGCAGTATGGAATATCCGGGTCAAATAAAAGTATGTGTTATACGTCAGACAGTCAGCTCGAAATATACTGACGATTTTGATGATACTTCAGGATATGAATAATTTTTTTTTATAAGTCAATATCCATACTTTAAAAAATTTAAGTAATACCTAAGTTAGCACTTATTATAATAATTAGTGCCTGAACGAAAAGTCACATTTTTCGTCATTTCGACCATAGGGAGAAATCTTTAGCTTTAACGTTTACAATAATTTATAGATTTCTCCGCGCCTTAAAATATTGGCGCCGTGCCCGCAAACGTTGGCAGGCGGGAGCAGGCGACTTCGCACGAAATGACATTTTCCTCACTTTCCGTTCAGATACTAATTAGGGTTCTTAATTAAGAATAAACAAAATATTTACAGAGTATAAAGTTGTATAAAATAAAATATATCGGTGATCCGATTCTTAAAAATATATCTTCTCCCATTGAATTGTTTGATAGTAATCTAAAATCGCTTATAGATGAAATGTTTGAGATTATGTATGAAGAAGATGGGATTGGTCTTGCTGCTCCACAAATTGGATTGAATATTCGTTTATTTATTGTTGATGTATCTCCCGTCGATAAATCCGGTGGTAAAAAAGTGTTTATTAATCCGGAAATTTTACATTCATGGGGAGAAAACACACTAGAAGAGGGCTGTTTGTCCATTCCTGGTGTAAAAGAGGAAGTTAATAGACCTAATAAAATAGAAATCAAATATCAAAATGAATTAGGACAGGAGATTACAGAACTATTAGATGAATGGCCTGCCCGCGTCATACAACATGAGAATGATCACTTAGATGGTGTTTTATTTGTTGACCGTATTAGTCCGATTAGAAGAAAAATTCTTCAATTAAAAGGAGAAATACCTCTTTTGTATTAATTACTTTCTTATTCTATCAATGTATTTCACAAAAACCTGTAACCTTTTATTGTAAATTAAAGAGATGATATGAAAATTAAATTTTTAATTGCTACACTACCGCAAAATGGGATCAATGCCGACCTGCTTATTCTTTTCTTTAATAAGGCCATGATTCGTAAGAGACAAAAAAAATTACATGTATTTCCTCCTGAAATTGCTAATACGGTACTTGAATATTTAATATTAAAAGATTTTAATGGTGATTTCAATGAAACAGCATTAATCTATCCGGATAAACTTGAAGGTATAAAAAGAATTTTACTGGTTGGATTAGGTGAAAAAAGTGATCCTTCAAATGATGAACTTACAACTCTTGGTTCAACAATTTCTAAAATTCAAAAAAAAATATCGAGTAAGCGCAATTATGTTTTATTATGTAATATTTATTTTAAAAAAGAAAAATTGATAAATAATTTCGTTGAAGGTGTTTATTATGACCACTACAGAGTTGATAAATTTTCAAGCAAAGTGAATGAAAAATGCATAGAACATCACAATGTATTTGTATGCAAAAAAGCTGAATATACCCCACGTTTCAGGAAGGTTATACAAAAAAGTGTTGCCTCTATGGAGGCCGTTACTATAACCCGTGATTTAGCTAATACACCTTCAAATCTTCTAACCCCGGAAAAACTAAAAGACGAAGTTATTAAGTTGTTTTCAATAAAACCTGGAATTAATGTACAAATCCTAGATGCGAAATCATTGGAAGAAAAAAAATTAAATGCCTTATTGGCAGTCGCGCAGGGAAGTAGAGAGAAACCATACCTTATAACCATTCATTATAAACCCAAAAAGAAATCTAAAAAGCGACTGGCTTTAGTTGGAAAAGGAGTAACTTTTGATAGTGGAGGAATAAGTATAAAGCCTTCTGCAAATATGGAGGAAATGAAATTTGATATGGCCGGTGCGGCGGCAGTTATCGGAATGATGTCTGTTGTTTCTCAATTAAAACCAAAATATGAAGTTATTAGTGTTATTCCCACTGTTGAAAATATGCCCGGCGGCGGAGCTATCAAGCCGGGGGATGTTGTAACTGCCTATAACGGTAAAACGATTGAA
>JAUVIB010000160.1 GCA_030592985.1 Calditrichaceae bacterium
ATTATGTTGATTTTGGCGTCATGGGTTGGAATATGCCTAAGGTAGCTTCAATGGCCTGGGTACTGACAACGACTACAGGCGCCTTCGGGCCAAGTGAATTAGCAATACCAACAGAATTTAAGGACATATATGATACAGCTGTAGCAAACACAGCAATACGTCCTGAAATAATCCAGGAAGCGGGGATTATACCAAAGAAATATTTACTTGAACAAAATTATCCCAATCCCTTTAATCCGACAACAACATTTCGTTATCATATCCAAAATTCTGAACGTGTAGCTTTAACCATATTTAACAGTAGAGGACAAATTATATCATGCTTGGTTAATAACTACCAGGATGCCGGTATTTATCGTGTTCAGTGGGATGGTAAAGATTTACATGGTGTTAAGATGCCGAGCGGTATGTATTTTGCATTTCTTAATACACCAAGCTATTCCAAAGCCATTAAAATTATACTTGTTAAATAATTTATCAAATCCCTGTCATCTGTTTTGACAGGGATTTATATTTTGTTTCATTTACATTACACGTTTTTATTGCCATAGAAGCACAGAGATACTTGCAAAAAAATACTTTAGTTTATCAATTTTATTAAGTTAACTAATTTTGAATAAAACAAATAATATGTTATTAATCCCTGTGCTCTGTGGCTAATAAGTAATTCAAAGTAGTTTGTAATCTATAATTGCATAAAAAAAATCTGTAAAGTTTAGAAAATTAGAATTTTTGATTTATGGTTTCTTGGTTCATTTAATTCATGAGGAAGCTTGCTATGTCACGTCCTTATATAAAAAGTTTATTAATTTCTTCAATATTTACCCTATTACTTATAAACACAAATGTCTCAGCGCAAGAATCCTCTCATGAGAATAAATGGGGATTTGGACTGGCAGCAAATTATTCTGTTCCCCTTCAGAATTTATTTGATAGATATAATGGTGGACCCAAGATTGCCTTTAAATGGAGTTATATTAAAGATGATCTCATTTATGAGATCGAATATTTTTATAGTAAATTTTCATCAGGGAAAATTGAAGAGAGTAAATTTCAGTGGAATTATGACGGAAATTATTATCTCAGCCCAGATGCATCCTCAGAAATGATGTTTATGGGTTTGATAGGTAATTTAAAATTCCCTATTAAGGTGAATTGGTCCGGCATATCACCGTTCTGGGGTATAGGCGCCGGTTTTACATATTATGAACAGAAAATTGAAAACCTGGTTTTTCCGGGCCAAAGCATTCCCCCTTTAGATGTAAATTTTACTTATTCGCCGGAAAAAGAGAGTAATACTGCATTAAGCGCCAACATCGGAGCCGGTTTACAATATTTTATGACTCAACAGATATCTTTTACTCTAAGTTTTAAATATAATATACTAATAGCTAATTTACGGCCGATGGAAGCCTGGTATTTAGAAAAAGTATCACCAATTCAGCTGTTAGATGTGGGTTTTGAATTTATATATTATTTTACACAATAAAATCGTTTGACGGAGAAACCATGTTTCTATTTAATCATGACTGTAAAAAAATATTACATCTTGTAGTATTTTTTGTCTTTCTTTCTAATCAATATATTTTAGGAGCTACTACCGGCAAACTGGCAGGTATGGTTAGTGAAAAGAACGGGAACCCCATTGCCGGTGTTAATATTATTGTGGAAGGACTCTTAATAGGAGGAGCCACGGATATTGACGGCAACTTCTTTATTCTCAAAATCCCTCCAGGTCCCTATTCTGTCAGTGCTTCAATGATTGGTTATAAAAAGCACATTATAACAGAAGTCATTATTCAGGGAGCAAGAACGACGAAAATTAATTTTATTTTAGAGGAAGCTATTATTGAAGGCGAAGAAATCGTTGTGGTTGCAGTTCGTCCGGTGATTGAGGTCGATCGAACATCCACCGAATTCATTGTCAGCGCCCAGGATATTGTGCAAGCTCCCATTGTTGGAAATATTAAGCAGTACATGAAACTTATGCCCGGTGTCGGTGAAGATACCGGAGGAAAGATGATTATTCGTGGTAGTGATAACTCAGATATTGTTATGAATTTTGATGGCATTCCCTTAGATGATTATAAAGATATAAATATGTTTTCCATTGAGGAGGCCTCCATTACTACGGGCGGCATTGGTGCTGAGTATGGTAATGCCCAGGGAGGATTAATTAATGTTATTACCAAGGATGGCGGGGAAAAACTATCCGGAACGGTTGAATATTCCATCTCTCCACCTCAGCAGGGTCACTGGGGAGAAAATTATTGGGAAGATGCCTATCATTTGGATGTAAACGGTAATTCTCGCTTACATTGGGATGATCCCACCTGGGTAAATGAAATAGATACATTAACCGGCCGTAAAGTTCATGAAAAAATCGATTATACGGATATCACCAGTCAAAGTATTAAGCTGGCATTATCCGGTCCATTATTTGTGAAAGGACTTCATTTTTCCCTGGGTACTCAATTTAGCCAGGGATCTGGCGGTGCAATGGCGGTAACGCGCTATTCGTTGCCTTATACTAACAATAATTGGAAATTAACGTACAGACCCATACCAAGTTTAACACTGCGTACCGGAGGATTTTATTCCTGGAGTAAAGGATATAATAGCGGTAGTTTTGAAGGTACCGGTGTTAGCTTTAGAACATCCGGTCTCAGTGCACAGGAGATAGAAGGAGCGATCAGGGGAATGCGCATAGGCAGTTCAGGGCAGTATATCGACGATCGTAATATATTTTTACCCCTTGATTATTCTGCGGGCGGTACCCATACGAATGAGAACTATTTACTTTACTTCGGTGTGACTCATATGTTATCCCGGAGTACATTTTATGATTTAAAAGTTTATCAACAGCAAAGTACCAGTGCAAATCAGGACATTCCTGATACCGTGATTGCAAAAGGGCGAACCGATGACAGCGGATGGTATTATATTGAAGGAGGCAAGGGAATAAATTATACCGATGCAAAAACTATACGCAGCGGACTAAAATTAGATCTTACAAGCCAGATAAGCAAAAGCAATCTTGTTAAAGTCGGAATTGATTATCAGAATTATGATCTATGGCAAACATCGATAACACATGTAGCGACTGTTCGTTCTCTTTCTAGAATTAGTAATGACTTCGAATCAGGAGAAAGTATAAAGCCTGTTAAAATAGCTGCCTATTTATCTGATAAAATGGAATTTGGCGGATTGGTTGTTAATGTCGGCGCTCGATATGACTATTTCGATTGGGGAGCAAAGTTTCCGGTAACCTATGCATTAGCGAAATTAGCCCGGCCCTATAATTCCTTTACAAGATTTCGGGATTTACCCTCAGAACTGTGGATTGAGCCGAAACCATTAACGGCTCTAAGCCCCAGGTTAGGGCTTTCACATCCGATCGCTGATAAAGCAACAATCCACTTTTTTTATGGACATTTGTATCAACTTCCTAGTTTCTGGAATATGTATCATGATGAATGGAAAGCAAAAAATCCAAGAAATCCGGATAAGGACATCAATAAAAATGGTGTTATTGATCCAACTGAAGAATATAATCGGTTAAATGACACGAGTAATCGATTACGTTATGGAAACCCCAATTTAGAATATGAAAAAACGACAAATTTTGAAATGGGTATAGACTGGAATTTTTATCAAAATTATATTCTTACCACAACATTATACTATAAAAGTGCCCAAAATCAAGTCAAAGGCGGAAGCACACATCAATTTTGGGATCCAAATCGTGACGCCATCGCTCCTTATATAAATATTAGAAATAATACACAATATGAAGATGCTAAGGGATTTGAAATTTTTCTAAAAAAACGATTCGGACGCATGTTTTCCTTCCAGGTCTCTTTAAATATTGGATGGGCTACAGAGGGTTGGTCCGGAGAACGGGTAAGGACTTATGTGCCGGATGCAAGTTTTGTTGAAAAATACTATTTCGAGAAATATACAGGAGATACAAATGGTGATGGAGTGGTTGATGAGTTGGATTCTGGTGCAGAGGTACCGGTTCCTTTGGGTGAAACACGACTTCTCTATTTAAAAAACAAAACAGAAGAAAATATTCAGAGGTTGCAGGATCAAGGGGTCAACCTGAAGCCTGTAGATGAAATAGATGGATTATATTACTACAGTACCCATTACTCTGCGGCCGGCCACCCCCGGGAGAATATTGAACGTCGAACAAGTTTAGGACTCATGTTATACCTTGATCTTCCGGATGATTATGGATTTTCGATTTTTGGTTTTAAACCATTCGAAAACTTTCACGCAAATATGACTTATCGATATCATGCTGGACTGCCGTATCAATATACAAGTATGAATGGTATGGCTTTATGGCGAATGGCTCCTTTGAGCAGCAGCGCAAATCTGCGGATGGAAAAGAGCTTTAATTTTGCCGGACTGAAGAACACCTTATTTTTAACAATCTCGAATTTGTTTAATAATCAGGAATTGAATAATTCAAGTAGTTTTAGTAACGTAGTTAATTTGAGTGATTATGTCAATTATGGCTTAGAGGGCTATTCTCCAATTTATGATTATGATGTTGACTATAGAGGTAAAACCGACGGAGGAATTTACCTTGGCGCTCCAAGAAGGTACGCTTTTGGTTTGCGCATCACTTTTTAATAAATATTTTGCAGGTGTGGAGGTTATAAAATGATAAGACCATTGAATAAAAATATTAAATTATTTTTTTATATAATTATACTTCTGATATATTTTCATCCTGTACAGGCACAATGGGATTATTCTGAAATAAGACATCTCACCCGCAGTAAACTTTGGTCATCGTTTCGAATGTCCGGTCTTCAGGGGCAACAGGCAGAGGGCACTTCATTAGCTAATGATGAAGCCGGTTTAAGTTATCCTGGAAGTAGTATTCGGGGTGGAGAATATGAGCGCTATTGGAATGCAGAATTTACAGAATCTGCCGGCGGTGCCGGCGGAGGCGCCGTATCTCCAAATGCGGCCAGGAATGTAAATTCACATGGTGAAGGAACATTTATTTTAGCAAAGACGGGCAGTACAAAACGTATCTCCTATTCCGGCCCACGTACGACATCATCTGATGTGGTTGCCATGGTATATGACGCAGCTTCCGGGCCCGAATATGATTTGGGAATTGATGATGGAAAATCAACTTATTGGCCAGGTGCTGCCTTACCAGATCCTTTGGAGTCTCCGATAGAAATTCATAATTATGCCTATCATAATTATATTGGAAGAGATAATGAAGCTGAAGAAATTATTATTGTAAAATGGACGACGAGTGTTGGAATTACAGGTATGAAAAAAGCTAAAGCCTGGAGTTATTATAAATATGATGATTTTTTTATTGTGGAGAATATTTTTGAATATACGGGAGATTCAAATGGTGATGGAATGGTTACGACTGAAGACGTTTATGGTACGAATCTTCCCGTTCTGACAGATGTGTATTTTGCCTTTGGTAATATGTTCTCGTCTTCTCTGATGGGAGAAACCTGGGGTGATAGTCCATATTATAGCTGGGGTGACTGGAGAAGAAACAGTCCGGCAGCACAGGATGAACACTATAAATATAGCAAATCTCCTGGGTATCAGGCGCTAATGTCTGAGGATACTCAAAATTATACCGGTAAAAAAATGAGCTATGGATGGGATGGGGATGATCCTGATAATGATTATGATGATACGGGTGAGCCTTATGTGGATAAATATGCTCAGCGCAATACCGGAAATGAACAGCAGGGGCAGAGTGAGACGCAGCTTTTATCCTATGCTTTTATAGGAATGGCGCCATTGGATTATGATCCTTCAGATGGATTTTCTAATGATCCGGATGTTTATGTGGCGCCCGCCTCTTTGGATCAACCGTCACGTTGTAAATGGTGGCCTTATTATCGTCTGGATGATAAACCGCTTGAACCCAATTTAATTACTTATACTGAAGAAGAAATTTATGATATGATAACCGTTGATGATCCGGGCAATGATGATCCGGCAATCCATTCTGATCCTCCACGTGCTGACGCCTTGCGATTGGTAGGGACTTATGCTCATTTCCAGGTATATGGTCCCTATACACTTAATCCGGGGGATAAGGTCAAAATTGTGATGGCTTTTATCGGAGGTTCTGCGGCTGATTATCTGACAAATCAAGGCGTCTATGATCCAAAAACGGCTCCGGAAAATACCTGGGCGCGTTCCATCGATCCCGGTAAGATGGAAGAGTTTAAATTTGGTGAAAGGTCCTTATTTCATAATTTATCCCTTGCGCAGGAAATCTACGATTTAGAGTACGATGTCCCGGATCCACCACCGGATGTTCTTATTGAAAATATTAGTCCCAATGCCAGTGGGCATCTCCAGCTATTTTGGTCTGATGAAGGATTAGAAGCAGAGGATCCTGATTATGTTGGTGAAGAAGCGAAAGATGTTGTCGGATTTCGCGTTTATAAAATGCTTGTGGCAGGAGCTTCTGAAAAGGCCGATCCACTCGAACCGAGAAGTGATGACAAATTAACCGGAAATTGGCACAATGGCCCTTATGAACTAATAGATGAGATCTTAAAAGGACAACAAATAAGCGATATCGGTTTAATTACCTATGATCCGGATAAGCAACGTTACACCTGCACTGATCCTACAACGAAGGTAGGAGCATTTACATACTTTTATAGTGTGAGATCATTTGATAGCGGGCATAACGATTGGAATAATACCGGCATAGCTATTCCATCTCTCGAGAGCGGATTATCGGCTCCGGAACAAAAAATGTTAATCGGGAAAGAACCATATAGCGCTGCAAGTGCGGAATCAGATAATATGGAGAAGAAAATTAGAGTTGTTCCTAATCCCTATAAAAAGGATGGTGTGCATGAGTATTCTCTTTCTAACACAATTAAATTTTTTAATGTTCCGCAAAAATGTGTTATAACCATTTATTCTGTAAACCTTGACATTGTGGCCCGGGTAGAACATGATGAATCCACGCCTCTCGGTGAATGGGATCAACAGACCATCAAATTTGCCGGTGATATAGCTCCGGGAATTTATTTCTGGGTTGTTGAATCAAGGCTGGAAGGAGACTACAGTTATATCACTGTTTCAGGTGATACACTTCCTCCTGTACATATGAATAGCAAGGGAAAGACACAAAGAG
>JAUVIB010000077.1 GCA_030592985.1 Calditrichaceae bacterium
AAAAGTCACATTTTTCGTCATTTCGACCATAGGGAGAAATCTTAACTTTAACATTTACAATGATTTATAGATTTCTCGACTTCGCTCGAAATGACATTTTCCTCACTTTTCGTTCAGACACTAGTTACAAGATTATTGATCTCAAACGGAATAGAAATATAGCTATATCATATTTTCAACAAGTTTAACTATTTCACTCACTTCATGGGTTTTGGTTATCTCTCCATTTCCCATTTCCTGTAATTTTTCCTCAAACTCAGGTTTAATAGAATTGTCAGTAATAAAAATAAAAGGAATGTTTTTTTCTTTTCTTGTTAATTCTACGAACTCTATTCCACTCCCATCCGATAGTTTAATATCAGAAATGATAATATCCGGTATCCATTCTCCCATTGTATCTTGGGAAGCAGCAATATCCCGGGCAGTATTAACTTCATAGCCTAATCCATTAAAAGCTCTTTCAATCACTTTACGTACCACAAGAGAATTATTAACAATTAATATTTTGTTGCGGCTCTCTTCTTCGATATTCTTTTTTTTATTCGTCTTTAAGGTTAATGGTCTAACTTTAATTTGAAAATGTCCCGATTTCCATGAAAGCATTTCATCTAAAGCTTTATCGTCACTCACACCGCCAACCTTAACACTTTGTAAAGCACCTCTCTCGAACTCGAAAGCACCATTTTTATCGCCGCTATTTATCGTCATTGAGCCTGTTAAAGAATTAGACTCTGCAAAACTTATTAGATCAATTATGGGAACATCTTCAATGTTTCCAGATGGACCTTCCGAGGTAATTTCAATTTTTTCAACGCGTCGAAAATTGCTTGCTGTCTTTAAAGTTTCTCTCAATCGTTTACTAACGATTTTACCCATACTTAATGAGATCGAAGGATATCTCTCAAGAATAACATCAAAATCTTTTTGCTGAAGGGCAAACGCCTCGACCGGTCCTTCAGTAATTACTGAAGCAGAGCGCGGTTCTCCTGTAAGAAGAGCCATTTCACCAAAATAATCCCCAGGACCAAGTGTAGCTACCGCCTGACCTTCTTCAACGCCTTCAGGATAAATCACAATATCCACTTTCCCACTGATAATAATAAACATTTCATCACCGGGGTCACCAACTTTACAAATTGTGTTTTTACTATCAAAAGTTTTAAATTTCAATCTTTCAATGATAAAATTTATACTTTCTTTTCCCAACATTTTAAAGATAGGAACACTCTGTAAAATCTTGCTAATTTGTATCATATTGTCATAGCCTCCGAAGCGATTCTAAAGGTTCTTCAAAAAATATAAAAGATAAAAGACAACAAAAAGCATAGCGATCAACCACCAAATCGGTCTTGTTTTCTTTCTTGGCAGACGATCAAATTTAATCGTATTTTTCTCAGACTCATGATGATTAAGTCTGCCTTCCAGGTTTAACTGTCTTCCAAGACGCATAACTTATCTTCTAAAATTAACTCGCATTATCAATTTACTCAAAACCATTTTTTAATCAAAAAAACAACCTTTAATTAATTCAATATATTCGATTTAAAGATACTAATCAAGTTTGACTTTTTTTGATTCTTTATACATGTAAATAAGAAGAGAACCAAACATAAAAAACCCTAATATTTCAGCAGACGAGGACTCTGCCCAATGTTCAGTACCAAGGATCATCATCATACTCCATGAATCATTTGAAGTTACAGCTTGTCCAATAAAAACAATTGTAGCAGCAATAACTCCCATTATAGCGCCACCGGCAATGAAACCAGATGCAATAAGGGTGCCCTTTTCTTTTCTTGCATTTTGTATCTTTTTATCACTCGTACTTTTTAAAACCAAATGAGCGATAATACCACCGGCTAAAATGGGTGTATTAAGATGTAATGGCAGGTACATGCCCAATGCGAAAGCTAATGGCGGGATACCAATAAATTCCAAAATAATAGCTAAAATTACACCGGCAAGGTAAAGAATCCAGGGCGCCGGCTGTCCGGTCATTAAGGGTTCTAGCACAGCAGCCATAGCCGAAGCCTGCGGAGCTTCTAATCCTCCCGGACCAAATCCGAATGTCTTATGCAACATAAAAATGACACCGCCTACAGATATTGAAGCCAGCAATGTACCTAAAAACTTATATCTTTCCTGGGTTCGTGGTGTTGTACCAATCCAATACCCGATTTTTAAATCGGTTACAAAACCTCCTGCCATAGACAGAGCCGTGCATACAACTCCTCCGATTATCAGTGCAGCGAGCATTCCCTCTTTTCCTTTTAAGCCGATAGATACAAGAATAACCGAAGAAATGATCAAAGTCATTAAAGTCATTCCCGATACAGGATTCGTTCCAACAATGGCAATTGCTCTGGCAGCAACTGTTGTAAATAGGAACGCGATAACCGTTACGATGGCCAGACCGGTTAAGGCATAAAGAACATTTCCATCGACCACCAGCAGCAGGAAAAAAATAAAAATGCCAAGCAATGCACTAATTAAAAAGACACTCCACCATTTCATATTAATGTCAGTTTGTGTCCGATCTGCTTTTATTGCATTATCTTCCTGTTGTGTTTTACCCGTTAATTCATTAAACGCCAATTTAAAAGCACCTACAATAATTTTATGTGATTTAATAATACCAATCATGCCGGCTGCTGCAATTCCACCAATACCAATATGCCTGACATATTGGCTAAAAATTTCCGAGGGAGTCATTTGGGCAATGGGTTTCAATGCATTAAATATCGGTTCCGGATTAAACTGTCCAATATAATAAATAGTAGGAAGAATAACCCACCAGGCCAGAAAAGAACCGCTGGCAATGATCAATGCGTATTTTAAACCAACAATATACCCCAATCCCATGACTGCTGCGCCGATATTCATATTAAACTCAAGTTTTAATGTGGATGATAATTTTTCACCCCAGGTGAAAACCCGAGTCGATACAACTTCTTTCCATAAGCCAAAACCTGAAACAAAGAAATCGTAAACACCGCCTACTATTAACGCTTTTAATAGTATTTTTGCCTGTTCTCCACCTGATTCTCCGGCAACCAGTACCTCTGTTGTTGCTGTTGCCTCAGGGAAAGGAAACTCCCCATGCATATCCTTTACAAAATAACGGCGAAAAGGTATCAGAAAAAGAATACCCAGTATACCTCCAAATAAAGAAGACAGAAGAACCTGCCAAAAATTAGCATCCACACCTAAAATGTATAAACCCGGAATTGTAAAAATTGCTCCGGCAACTATTACCCCGGAACTGGCCCCTATTGACTGAATAATTACATTCTCTGAGAGTACATTTTTACGTTTCAACAATGTGGATAAACCCACAGCGAGAATGGCAATGGGAATTGCCGCTTCAAATACCTGCCCTATTTTCAACCCTAAATATGCTGCCGCTGCTGAAAAGATAACAGCATAAAACATTCCCCATAAAACAGAATATGTTGTAATTTCAGGTAATGGTTTATCATCTGGAATAATTGGTTGATATACCTCGTTTTCTTTTAGCTCACGATAAGCATTTTCCGGTAATCCGTTTTCATTCATTAAATACTCCTCATCAATTATTTGTTCTTTTATTCAATAAAAAGCTGTTCTTTAGTTTCGTTATATGCCGGCAAGTAAATACAAAATTGAGTTCCTTCATTTTTATCTGAACACAATTCAATTTTACCCCCATGGTTTTCTACGATTTTGTACACAATTGCCAAACCTAACCCGGTTCCATTTGTTTTTGTTGTAAAAAAGGGATTAAATATTTTATCCTGAATATTTTTTGGAATTCCTTTTCCCGTATCGCTGATTTTGATTTCAATAAACTTATCAGATAAGACATTTTGTACATGACGTCTTCTATCTATAACCGGTGTAAAACCATCATAATTTTTGGCCTCGATGCTTAATACACCTCCCCCACTCATAGCATCTATAGCATTCAACAACAGATTAAACATAACTTGTTCAATCTGATTAGCATCTACAAACACCTTATGAAGTCCTTTTTCAAAATGTTGATTTATGGTAATCTCTTCATCATGTAATTTTCTATGAAATAATGGTAATACTTCTTTTATTATGTTTCGAATATGGAATACGGAGGGATCCGGTCGGAGTGGATTAGCATAGGAAAAAAATGATTTCAACAAATCATCAAGACGGTTAATTTGACGTAAAATGCGATCTATATATTCAATATGATGTGAATCGGCGGGTAATTCATCCCGCATTGTTTCAGACATCGCTTTCATACCGGCTAAAGGATTTCTAATTTCATGCGCAATGCCGGAACTAAGTATTCCTAACGACGCCATTCTATCCATACGTACAATTTCTGCCTGAATTTTCTTGGTTTCCGATATTTCCGAAAAAACCATGACATATTTATTGTTTTCATCGTCTATTACCAGTTTATAAATTGAAAATCCGATAAAAAAATTGGGATCATTCTTATTGCTTAAAAGTATTTCACGACGAACAATCGGGAATTCGGAAGTTTTGAAAATCTTCTCAAACTGATGAAAATCTTCTTTAATAAAATACTCCTTCAAGTTGTCTTTTTTCTTTTCCTCTTCTCTGTGATCAAAAATACGGAGGGCGGTATTATTTATAAAATCCAGCTTAAATTCCTGATCAAAAACAAAAACACCAAAATCTACCGAAGACAGCGTTCGCTTATATAATTTCCATTCATCAAGAATTTGTTTCTCCGGAACAAGAAATTTTTCTATTTGATCATTTCTTTTACCGTTTTCGATGTTTTCAATAAATCGTTTTTCCAGATAATAACTAATTTTTTGTAAAGCAAGATTAGCAAAAATAATATCATTATTACTAAAATTAGTTTGTTCAACTTTGTTAATAAGGAGCAGGCAGCCATAGGGTTTATGAAATATCTGACAAGGAATTAACATTAAGTTAGACAAATTGAGCTTTAATTTTTTCTCGATTTCAGAAAGAATAGAATAATCTGAATTATTTTTTATAATAATAATCGGTGTTTTTTCTTTCAATGAACGTATTAATTCATTATCTGATATTTTAATATCTATTGTTTCCGGCGGATTATCAAAAGAGGTCAAATGAATTAAATTCCAAGAATTATCCATAAAACCGAAATATGCTGTTTCAACATTTGAAACGATCTCCATTTTTTTCGTGAATTCAAATTGAAGATATGAACGAAATATAGATTCCTCTTTTATTTGACGAATCTTATTCATATCAATAATTTGGTCAATACTGGAAATCAGCTGTTTCTCTCCTTCCTCAAATCCACGATTGACAATGATATTGCGTTCCAGAAAACTGATATGAAGCGCCGCAGTTTTTATTGATTGAAATGTCTGAATGTTTATGGAATCATGTAAAAAGAAATTAAAAGGAGAATTAAAAAAATCTATTTCAATATTTGATTGAGTGGCTGGAAAAACAAAAATAAAAGGAACTTTTTCTAATAAATCGGAAGAATGTTTTATCAGAAGTGTATGTATTTTACTGCTATCGATATTAAGGGTATCTATAATTACAAGATCAGGCAGAACATCAAAATACCTATTTTCCAGCAGTTGATAAAAAGAGAACTTGAACGTTTGGTTATCTGTGATATTGATTAAATTTAAAAAATAATCATAACGATCATCATTATTCGTAACTATTACGATGTTTTTTTTTTGACTATTCATCTAAATTATTAAACTCAATTAGGAAAAATCTTGTCTGAAATGCTCATAGTTTAAAATAATTATTTTACTGCCAACTTTTTTAATGTATCCCATTTGGCCTAAAGATTTTATTACACGCGAAATTGTTTCCCGGCTTGTTCCCGCCATGTTAGCTAAATCCTGTTGTGGCGGCATACCATCAATCTCAACTTGACCATGTTTGATAATACCATTATCATCGGCAATTCTAAGTATTGTAGAGGCTACTTTACCAAGAGCATTTTGTAAAGAAAGGCTTTTTATTTGAGAATCACTTTTCCGCAGCCTGTGAGCTAATTCCTTAATTAAATTAATAGAAACTTGCGGATATTTATGCAGCATTTGTAAAAAATTTTCACGGCGTATTAACATTAATTCACTATCTTCAAGAGTGACGGCATTTGCACTTCGGGTTTGTCCATCAAGGATTGCCATTTCCCCAAAGAAATCACCATCACTCAAAATTGACAAAATAACTTCTCTTCCATCATCACTGATTCGGGAAATTTTTATGCGGCCATTCAATATGATGAACATCGTGGAACCTATTTCTTCTTCAATTAAGACCATATTATCTTTTCTATAAGTCTGACGAACCGAAAACCTTGTAATATCTTCCATTTCGGAATCATTTAACTCAGAAAACAATGGAATTGTTTTTAATTCATTATAATCCATGCTTACCCTTTACTTTTTAATAATTCGATAATCTAGATCATATTTTTCTCTTAACAAATTAGCTTCTTTTAGGGTGTTTTCAAAATTTGATTCCCCCTCTATCCAGACCAAATACAGCTTCTTACCATTTATTATTTTCTCAATAATAGAAGCTTTGATATTTTGAGTATTAAGCATATTCTGCAGCTGGGAAGCATTTTCCCTAAGACCAAAAGCGCCAACCTGAATATATAATTTTTCAATCGGAGAAGCCTGTTCTGATTTTACACTTACCCGTTTTTCAGCTATCCTGTTTTCACTATCAACTAAATATTTCTGATATTTTAAAGCTGTTTCATAATAACCATTTGCATAATAATAGTCCATCAATTTTTTTGCAGAATAACGCTTAAACCTCCCGTTTGTATTCTTGAAGACCTTTTCATAGGTGAATTTAGCCTCATCTCCTTTTTCGTTAAACAGAGCTTTAAAAAACATGATTTCATACGAATGACTACTTGAATATGAGTTTAAAGCACTCTTAAGTTCCTCATATTTATGCGATTCATATAATTTTACTAATTCATCACTGGCAATAATATGATTGGATAGTGTTAAAACCAATAAGGATAGAAAGACTATTGTCTTAAATTTTAATATTATTCCTAGGGTCATTCCGTTAGCCTTAATTATGTAATCATGTTTATTTCGCCGCACTTTGGACAAACCCAGAAAGGATTATCATCTTTATAACCACAACCTTCACATAAATACTGGTGATACTTGTAATCCAGAAGGTCCAATGATTGTTTTGCGGACTCTTTATATTGCCCTTTGTCAAATCTAATATGCGCAATCTCGGTTTGAATAGCAGGCTGTGATACATCTATGTCCTCATTTCCTTCAAATAACTGCAAGGCAAGGTCATAGTCACCTTTTTTTCGATAAATACTGGATAGAGCTAATAAAGCGTCAAGATTATCAGGATCTTTCTTTAAAATTGAATTATATAGTTCAATGATTTTGCTAAACTGCCCTTTTTCATACCAGGCTGCTTCCAAACGAGGAAAAAGAATATAAGCCTTTTCGGGATTATTACGACAAAACTCCGTCCAGATTTTTATAGCGTTATCATTCCGCCCATCTTTCAGATATGAGTCGCCAATAGATGCATATGCGGCAGAACATTGCGGATATGATTTCAATGCATTTTTAAAGACAATACGGGCTTCCTTATATTCCGATTTATCAAATAGCTGTAATCCTTCAACTACTTTAAATAGTGAAATTTTCTTCTTCATGTCCGGATTTTTAGATAACGAAGAATTATTTATTAGCGCTATTGCTTCGTTATATTTTTTATGCTTTTCCAATATCCATAAATGTTTTGGGAAAGCTTCATTATGAAATTCCGAAATCCTGCTGATTTTTCTGAAATATTTTTCAGCGTGTTCGTATTTTTTTGCTTCAAAATAATCAAGAGCCAGACTAAACCAGATTTTTTGCATCTCTTCCGAAGAAATATCCCCGCGTAATGTTAAATCGTGGTGAATTCTGACCGCATTTTGAAACAAACCCTCACCTCGTAAAAGATCACCAAGTTTTACATAAGCATCAATATTGTTGGTATTTGCCCTTACTGTCTCTTTAAACTTTTCGATAGACAGACGGTTATTGCCTTCTGCCATATGTTTTAAAGCAGAAAGATAGGAATGTTTATAATCCGATTTTTTCTCTTTGCTTCGATAATAGATATAATAAAACAGAAGTACAACTGCTATTAAGATAAATATAACGAGAAATATCTGACTAGAGAGTGTCATTTCATTTATCATCTTCTACTCCTCACCTATATTAGAAAAGGCCTGTATCGGGTCTATTTTCCTGTTCGGGTATCTCATCTATAGACAAATTTCTCAGGCTTTCAAGCTCACGTATTAAACTCTTATTCTGTTTTTTTATTGAGATGACATCAGCTTTTGCTTTAATAACCTGGGTGGCTACCATTAACGCCCCAATAACAACGCCGCTAAATACAGAGAGGAAAATCACCGTAACTAATTTAACATCTGGATAGACAGCATTAAAAACGTGGACGGTTACGTATTGATCAATATTAAGAGTGAAAAACCATAAAATTATTGCCATAATTATTATGGACAAAAAAATCCCTATTAATCGCATTGTATTAACCTTTCATTTATTTTACAAAATTTGAAATTTAAAAATAATCATTTTTACAAAACATTACAACAACTTTATCATTGTAACCGGCTTTTAATAAGTTCTTTTAGTCAATTTATTAAAAATTAAAGATAGAACAAATATTTATCTAATAAATAAAGCAAGAAAAAAATATGTTTAAATTGAGATTTGCTTATATAGAAATAGAAAATGGCTATTATAACGCTTTAAAATATTTTGTTATCCCAATACCATCTATGGCATGTTTTTTTAGGATTAAATCAATACCCAATTAGCAAATATCATTTAAAATACAATACAAATGGATATTTAAAATTCTATCGAAAATAAAGTAAACAAATAAAACTAATTGGATATACAAACACATAATACACTAAATACATGAATGTTAAGTTAAAATAAATTATAGAAATATGAAAAAAACTCCTTAAATTACAATCAATTCAAAAAAAATAACATTATTACCATATTTTCTTTTATTTCAAAGGAAAGATTTATAAATTATTACACCGGGAGAATTTTAAACAAATAATTGGGAGGTACGATGTATCAAAAGAAATATCTGCTTATCTTTACAATAATGTTGTTTTTTTCTTCAACATTATTGGCACAGGTGCTTGGTCCATGCGGCACTTCGGCAAAGAAGGGTAAGGGGATCGCTCCAGCGGCGCTTCCACAGATGATGGGAATGCATAAAGCTATGGGAGAAATGGCAGTCAAGCCCATTCCTTTACCTGGCCAACAGGCTATTGATTTTGAATTAACGGCCGTAGTTGGCAGTGAAATAAAAAATATTAAACTTTCAGATTATACCGGTAAATGGCGTATTTTATGCTTTTACCCGGCAGATTTTACCTTCGTATGACCAACGGAATTGTCCGCAGTTGCGGCAAGGTATAAAGAATTAAAAAAAATGAACGTTGAAGTAATTTCGGTTAGTACCGATACACATTTTTCCCACTGGATGTGGAAAAAAACATCACCTACCATTAAAAATGTTGAATATCCGATGGCCAGTGACCCCAGCGGTTCAGTATCAAGAGCTTACGGTGTATGGCAGCCGGAATCAGGATTAAACAAACGAGGCCGTTTTATTATCAATCCTGAAGGAATGATAATGGCGGTTGAAGTTTTGATTGGCCCCATAGGACGAAATGTAGATGAATTAATCCGCCAGCTTAAAGCGATGCAGGTAGTAGCAAAGAATCCGGGCAAAGCGGCTCCGGCTGGCTGGGAACCCGGAAAAAAACTTATTGGGACCGGAAAAGATTATATTGGCAAGTATTAAATTCTAAAAGTCTCTGGCTCCCGGCAGAGACTTTTTTTATCCTTCATAATTATATATTCAAGAGACGTAGGTATAGAATTTCCATTTCACTCGCCAAAGTAATTTTTTATTATAACGAATTTAAAATTCTCTAAGAACATAGTTTCAAGCAAAAAGAAAATACTTCTTGGGTTAAATTATCCAAACTATGTCTACCTTATTTCATATTTCTAATTGTAAATTCTATGCGATATTTTTTTAAGATTACACTCTTTTTATTAAAAATAATACTATAAATCTCTTTGTCGTTGATTTTACATGGATTCATCAGGAGTTCTGAACATATTCACAGGAGAAATGCATCATGCC
>JAUVIB010000331.1 GCA_030592985.1 Calditrichaceae bacterium
ATGATAAATTTGACACTGTTGAATTTCAACTGTTGGCAAAAGGAACTTTGAGTCAGGTTTGGTGCTCAACCGAAGAAATCAATAATGAACATTTAACCCAGGCTGTCGCTGATACATTTCTATTATATCTGGAAAGTAAAACCGGCAAACAATCTGTAAATCCCGATGAAGGTATTATAGCTATTGATCAGGAGTATTTTGGACAGCCTCCTGACAAAGATAACGACGGCCTGGTTGATGCGCTTCTGTGTGATATTAAAGACAGTTGGGCGCCTGGTTCGACAGGGGGATACACAGCAGGTTTTTTTTACAGTATAGATCAAACAAATATAACAGGAAAGTCAAATCAGCGTGATATCATTTATCTTGATTCCTACCCGGGTATTTACTATAATGGTGTTGTCGATCCGAACGGCGCCTTGCAGACAATTGCCCATGAATACCAGCATCTAATCCATTATAACTACGATCGCAGTGAATATACATTTGTTAATGAAGGTCTTTCTGAAAATGCAGAGTATATTACCGGTCTTTATACCCGTGAATCATATCGCTACTTGTCCGAAGTTAATGTGCCGATTTTTCGCTGGAACCGTAATAATGCATTACCCGATTATTCGCGCACATCTCTGTTTTATAATTATATCGGTGATCGCTTTGGCGTGAATAACTATAAATTCCATACACAAAACCCTCTTGCAGGCCCTGCCGGCTTTGAAGCCGCCTTAGACAACTCCGGCTATAGCGAAGTTACTCTGAATAGTGTAATACATGATTTTCATATTGCTAATCTCATTAATGATCGCTCGATTGATGAAAAATACGGTTATATAAATCCGGCCAGAAAATGGTTGGAAATCCCTGAACAAGCGGCCCGTCAGGTGTTTTTAGACGCCTCAAATACCGGAAACTATAATATTGTAAAGGGAGGCGCAGCTTATTTGACTTTTGATCATGTTGATGTTCAGGAAACAGAATTCACCTTTCCCTTTAATATCAAAGTGACGGCAATTCTATACCATAACGATGGAACAGTAGCAATTACTCATCTTCATAGTGGTATGAATTATTCATTTACAGGGAATAATGATGAAACCATTACTGAAATTGATTATGTACTTAGCAATACAACGCCTTCCGGAAATGAAGATATTGTTACGGATGAAACAAAAGTGTCCTGGGTTATTAATGGAGCAAAAAGTTTTCATTATCAGACAATATCCACTTATAGTCCGGTGGCGTCAAATTCCTATTGGGCAATCCCATATTACAATAAATCTGGTGTTGGGCGTTTCGGCTTTACTAATAAATATGTGATGCCTGAAGATGCTCATCTTACACAAATGAGTTTGTATATACTCACCGGTATAGATGGAGATGGTAATGAGATTAAAGTAAAAGGCGAAGGACAGCTACGTATTGCTATCTTTAATGATGATAGCGGGCTTCCGGGTACGGTGATAGCGGAAGATACAATTAATTTTAAAAATATTGATCAACTATGGAATAGTTTTAATGTTGAATCGTGGGATTTATATTTTAATTCAGGTGATGTTTTTCATGCAGTTTATGAATGTATTGTACCTGAAGTGGATAATAAAGTTAATTCAATTCCACTGCGTTTTGATGATGGTAGGGGTGAACAAGGTGTGACGAAAATTATTACATTACCTGAGCAATATGCTAATATGTTTGCAGATGATGATAGTCAAGGAGAGTATGGAGTTTGGAATAATATTGTTTATAAAGTTAGTGGGCCGGAATCTCCGAAAGATTTAAAGGCCGCTGATGGTGATGGCCAAATCAGTTTAAGTTGGACAAAAAGTCTTTATCAGGATTTCAAGATGTATAGAATATACGGCGGCGTCTCTGCGAACCCTGTAACTTTAATAGATTCGGTGATGGTTGTAGATACAACGAGCATTGTAATCGATGGCCTGAATAACGGGAGAAAATATTATTTCAGAATGACAATCTCTGATAATGGCGGCAAAGAGAGTGATTGGTCTAATGAGGTTTCTGCAACGCCCATGTCCCGTGCTATGGCGGAGATTGAACTCGGCGTTTTGCAAAATCCTGTCTTTACCGAAAATATCGATATTTTCCTGTCAAGTAATGAAGCGCTTGAGCCATTCTCTGTGGCTTTATCCTTGAAACAGGGAAATTCAAGCAGGGGAATTACACTTGCCAGTAAAAAACCGGACAATAAAGTATTCCAAAATACTAAAACGCAGTTACAGAGCGATGGTGAAATAACGTTAATTGCGAGGGCAAAATTGGTGCATTCGGTGACCTACGCTTATGATACATTATCTTTTTCTACAACCTATCTAACAAAACAGATTGAAAATATTGCTGCTGCTCCCGGGCAAAAAGTAAAAATGAAAATTAGGAAAAATAGTATTAGTAATAATTTTAGAATGTTGATTATTCCGCTGAATGATAAAACACTAATTAAAAATGAAACGGTTATAACCACCGGGGAAGAAAAATATCAAATTATATCTGACCTCTATCTTTTTAGTCCGGATGATAGAACGCTCAACGGAGAGATTCAATGGAATTATGATGGCGAAAGTGGTCGAAATATATTTATTGCTAAATGGGCGAATGACCAATGGACACTGTTGAGAACATATTACAATGATGATAATGAAACACTTTATGCCGATGTTTCGAAAACCGGAAAATATATTCTGTTAAAATCGGTTTCAGGAAAAGAGAATATGTCTTCAGATGTTCCTCGTGAATTTGCTTTATCACAAAATTATCCCAATCCATTTAATCCGCAAACGACAATTAAATTTTCACTGCCTAAGAATCAAAACGTTCGCTTAGATATTTTTAATATGTTGGGACAAAAAGTGCATACGCTTGTAAATAATGAATTGCCGGCTGGATATCATCACTATGTATGGAATGGTAAAAATAATATTGGTGAATCGGTTGCGTCCGGAATCTATTTTTACCGTTTACAAGCAGGGGAATCATTCAGTCAGATTAAAAAAATGACATTAATACGATAAATAGGGAGTTGAATAAATGAAATTTTTAAATAACATTTTCATGCTTTTTGCAATTGCTGCGCTCATATTTTCGTGTAGTAACAGTTCCGAACCGCAGAAAACGGCAAAAGATTTTACAGTAGAAGGCTGGACGTCCTTTTCTGATCAGGATTTTGCATCAGCGGAAAATAGTTTTTTCGAAGCGATTAAGCTGGATACAAAGATGGCAGATGCTTATAGCGGAGCAGGGTGGGCAATTTCTTATCAGCATAAATATAGTGATGCCATTTCGCAGTGGCGAGAAGGTTTGATAAATTCGGAGGGTAATGCAGATATTTATGCAGGATTGACTATTGTCTACCAAGCGGTTGATTCCCTCGATGAATGTATTACAGCAGGAACAACTCTCGTTTCAATGGATCCCGGCTATACATTTGAACATAGCGAAGAGATTGATATTTCACTGATTCATGGGATTATGGCCGCTGCATATTATGGACTTCAGGACTATGCAAGTGCTGCTTCGGAAATGGATTTGGCGCTTCCTGCAAATGCTCCGCATGATAGCAATGATTTAAATGCCTTGCTAAAATCAATTATGGATTTTTTAGGATTACAATAAAGAAAGATTGTATTGTGGGCCACAAATGTACGAATAAATACCCACCTTTACTGAGTGTATTAAGTAATTATCAATATATTATTACATTCGTGCACTGTGTCCGACTTGGTAGGATTCGTGGCAAAAATAAAACCTTATTAAGCGAATAATTATCTTTATTTTTCGATAAATTTAAGAACTTCTCTTTTCATGAAAGGAAAGTAAGGGTTGTATTTTAGCCTCCCCATATTCAAATCTGTCTCCAATACTCCATTTTCACCTTTAATATTAAAACCTCCAATAATGGAATTTTTACCATAAAAAGCGTCGTCCTGGGAAATAGGAACACACACATGAGATATGGCATATATTGATTCCGGCCATCTGTTTTCAAGGCTGTCTTCTGAAGTAATGTCGGGTATAATATCGACCATCTGTCTGACACGGCTACCACTAATTGACTCTATATTCCAATTGAGTGTTTTTTCTGAAATGATCGGTTTAAGTTGTCTGTTGACGTCAAATAGAACAAGCTTACTATTGTTCGGGGCAATTTTATCAAACAACTCATATACTTTTTCCGGGATTACAGTCGCGTCAACCCGTGATTGAAAGGCAATCATTGATGGGATTTTTTTTAGGTATTTATCTTCCTTTTCAATTTTGTTAATAAGTTCCCAATTAATGTTTGCCAGACTGTAAATTTGATATCCGGCATTAAATGGCCAGGAGTTGTACCGAAAAGGGTCATACTCCAGTTTTATATCCTGCCATTTAAATTTATAAAAAAATGGGATCCAACTGATCATCTTATGCCAGCTTGTTAATTCAGCCAAGGGAGTTATGCCGAAGGCAGGGGAGAAGAACAATAGTTTATCTGGTAATGAATCGTTATTTTCCAAAACACGCTGCAAGGTATAGTGCATAATTAAAGCTCCGCCGGTAGAGAATCCTCCCATAATAAATGCTCCTTTGCCCTCCTCTTCAATTTTTTTTGTAAC